>DAOSCC010000092.1:6896-9023 GCA_035361135.1 Clostridiales bacterium
GAATGTATCGAATATACTGTCCTTGTGTCCAGGGTATGATAGCCGGAATGATTTGTGTATTGGTTTTTCATATCCTGAAAACAGAACCTTGGCATGTTTCAGTCCGTATAAGAATAATTCTCCGGCACATGATTCAGAGGACAGTAGTTTGGACATTTCAAATATCTTGTTGCCCGATCCTTGGAATGATGACTGCGATAGTATGAAAAATATACTGTACAACAGTCAAAGCAACGGGTATGAAAACAGGTTGCCGGATCACTTGGCAGAATGCGGTGCTGATGTCATCGTCTGCGATACCTATATAGATGTTGAAAATGTCATTCCTTATATACCGGAATGGCATCCGCTCTGCGGCATGAACCGCAGGGATTTGTTCGCTCATCTGATCCGGAAATATATACGGCTTCAAAAAGATGTCCGGGACTTTGTCGATGACTTTTATAACTCATATATGAGAGATGCCGCTTTCCTGGCAGTGCATATACGAGGCAGCGATAAAATCGTTGAAGTTCGGAATCTGCACGACTTGAACGGCAGATATGCGGATGAAATTGATAGAGTGCTTAATGCGAATCCGGGTATGAAGCTGTTCCTGATGACCGACTGCATTGAAATCCTGGAAGAGTATAAACAAAGGTATGGGGATCTTTTGGTCCATACAGACTGCAGAAGGACCCACACGGATGGGTTGGGGATACATTTCCTCGAATGTCCGGACAACAAACTGAAGGGGTTGGAAATCATCAGGGATACGTGGCTTGCTGCCAGGTGTGATTATTTTATCGGCAACGGATATTCCAATGTTTCGGCAGCCATCAGTGAGCTAAAAGACTGGGAGGATGGCAGGATCAGGCTTTTGTACTAACTGAAAGATGCGATGAGGAGAGGCGGTGGATCATGGAAAAAAGCAAATGGCTCGAAGCCTACAGGACTATGCGTCTCATACGTTTGATCGAACAAAGGATCAACGATGAATATAAGCATGATGAGATAAAAACGCCGATACATCTGTCCATCGGGCAGGAAGCAGCGGCAGTCGGCGTTTGCATGAACCTGCGGAAAGACGATTACGCATTTGGCACCCATCGAAGCCATGCGATGTATATTGCAAAGGGCGGAGATATTAAAAAAATGTTTGCCGAACTTTACCTGAGAAAAACCGGATGTGCGCGCGGCAGGGGCGGGTCCATGCACCTTGCCGATACCGAGGCAGGCATACCCGGCTCTTCAGCAATCGTAGGAGGGAACATCCCGCTGGGGACCGGTACAGCCCTGGCATCGAAGATCCTGGATAACGACAGGGTAACGGTCGTGTTTTTCGGCGACGGCGCCGCAGACGAAGGGACATTCCATGAAAGCCTGAATTTTGCTTCAGTAAAAAAGCTGCCTGTCGTGTATGTGTGCGAAAATAATTTCTATGCCGTCAACTCGCACCAGATGGCGCGGCAGGCCGGAGACAACATTTATAAATGGGCACAGGGTTACGGGATGCCCGGTTTCCGGATCGACGGAAACGATGTGCTGGAAGTTTCAGAATATGCGAAGGAAGCCATCGACAGATGCCGGAACGGTGGAGGCCCAACACTGCTCGAATGCCTGACCTACAGGTGGAAAGGTCACATAGGAACGACGGACGATGTGGGCGAAAGCTACCGGCCAAAGGAGGAGTATGACTACTGGATTTCGAGGTGCCCGATAAAGCGCTTCTCTGATTTTCTAAGGAATGAGGGAGTTTTAACTGACGAACTTATAAACAGTATCGACCGGGAGATACTCGACCTGATCGAAGAAGCCTTCCAGTTTGCCCAGAACTCCCCCAAACCTTCGCCTGATGAACTGCTCGATTTCGTCTACGCCGATTAGGTTGGGGACAGTTCTGCAGAACTTGAGTTGGGGGACAGTTCTGCGGAACTTGAGTCGGGGGACTGAGTTTGGGGACAGTTCTGCATAAAGTATAGTTACAGTCCGATGATGGAGCAACTGATGAAAACTGACTTGCCGAAAGGAGGATTATTATGCCGTGGACGACGGTTCAAGTGGAAAAACTCGATGACTATTTCATTAAAGGCGAAACTGAGGGCGATCGTGTCATCACGTACAAAGATGCGCTGCATGAAGCCCTGG
>DAOSCC010000093.1:0-8928 GCA_035361135.1 Clostridiales bacterium
TCGATCCGGGCAAAACACCCGCCGGAATAAACAGGACTCACAAAACGCGGATCATATCACAAAACCGCTTTGACAGTCCGGATTCCTTTGTCAGGTATTATCCTCACATCTTTACCTGTCGCTTCAGCGCGTCCTCCTTCGACCGAGGACACTTTTTCGATGCCTCTCAGCACGGCAAACCATTGCCTGTCATTGCCGCCGGCGCCGGTTCCCGCCGAAACGCCCGCAGCTTCCATACTGATCACGTTCCCTTTTCTCGATGCTTTGAATACCACATCCCTGCGTCCATTGGTGTCGTAAATCACTGAATCCGCACAGGCTCCGTCGGAAAGCTCGAAAATGTGGAATTCCACGCCATCCGCATAATCATAGTCCGGCCTGTCATCGATCTTCCCGAACGGTATGACGGAATTCGGCCTTGCAAGCAGCGGAAGGCTCATGTAACCATGCTTTTCGGTCCTCCAGCTTCTGCCCTCGATTTTCTCTCCGCTGATAACATTGGTCCATTTTCCTGCCGGCAAATAGTACTGTACCGTGCTTTCATTATTGAATATCGGCGCCACCAGCAGCGACTCTCCCAGCATGTACTGCCTGTCAAGATACAGGCATGTCGGGTCATCCGGGAATTCGAGGAACATTGCCCTCATCGTCGGTATCCCTTTGTATGCCGCTTCACATGCAGCGCTGTAGATATAAGGCATCAGCCTGCACTTCAGCTTCGTGAAAAACCTCAGCACATCCACCGCTTCCTCGTCAAACAGCCAGGGCACCCTGTAGGATTCGTTGCCGTGCAGCCTGCTGTGTGAAGAGAGCAGTCCGAAAGCGGTCCAGCGTTTGTAGATGTCCGGAGGCGCAGTCCTTTCGAAGCCGCTTATGTCGTGGCTCCAGAAACCGAAACCGGACAGGCACAGCGACAGGCCGCCGCGCAGGGTCTCAGCCATGGAATCATAATTCGCCGAGCAGTCGCCGCCCCAGTGTACCGGGAATTTCTGCCCCCCTGCAGTTGCAGAACGTGCAAAGAGCACCGCTTCGTTCCGGCCGCGCTTTTCTTCCAGGACTTCAAACACGGCCTTGTTATACAAGTAAGTATAGTAATTGTGCATCAGCACCGGATCGGAACCGTCATGATAGACCACATCCGTCGGTATCCTCTCGCCGAAATCGGTCTTGAAGCAGTCGACGCCCATATCGAGCAGCTTCCTGAGCTTATCCTTGTACCATTCCACGGCGTCCGGATTCGTAAAGTCGACTATGCCCATTCCCGCCTGCCACCTGTCCCACTGCCAGACAGTACCGTCAGGCCTCTTCAGCAGGTACCCGTTTTCCATTCCCTCGTCGAACAGGTGCGATTTCTGGGCAATGTACGGGTTGATCCATACGCATATCTTAAGGCCTCTTTCTTTCAGCCTCTTCAGCATAGCTTCAGGTTCCGGGAATACATCCCTGTCCCATGTGAAGTCGCACCACTGGCTTTCCTTCATCCAGAAGCAGTCGAAGTGGAAAACGTGCAGCGGTATATCGCGCTGCTCCATGCCCTCGATGAAGCTGGTCACAGTTTCCTCGTCGTAGCTTGTGGTAAAGGATGTGGTGAGCCAAAGTCCGAATGACCACGCCGGAGGGAGCGCCGGCCTGCCGGTGAGCAGCGTGTAGTTGGAAAGCACATCCTTCGGCGCCGCGCCGCCAATGACAAAATACTCCAGCGATTCTCCAGGTACGCTGAACTGCACCTTCGAAACGGTTTCCGAGCCTATTTCATAGGACACCTTTCCGGTATGGTTGACAAACACTCCATAGCTCCTGCTGGAGATGTAGAACGGGATATTTTTATATGCCTGCTCGCTGCTGGTGCCTCCGTCTTCGTTCCAGATGTCCACGACCTGGCCGTTCTTGACGAACGGTGTAAAGCGTTCGCCCAGGCCATATATGTATTCGCCGACGCCAAGATCGAGCTGTTCGCGCATATAGGCGCCTTCGCCGGCCACTGTCAGGTACCCTGTATTCCTCTGGCCGTTTCCCGTTATCCTCTTTCCGTCGTATAAAAAGTCCATGCTCCAGCCGCCTGTCTTCCTGAGCCTCATGGCAAGCCTGCCTGAAGTCATGGTGATATATTCATCATCCTGCGTTATCACAGGTGAATAGCCTTCTTTCCTGTATAGTTCGAATTTGAGGCTTTTGGGCAGCCCACCCTTGAAGTGGTATACCTTCACGCCGATTACATCCTCAAACGGCGAGAAAAACTCATATGTCAGCATGGGACCGTCGAGCGTATCCCCCCTGTGCCTTACCGGTCTTGTGGCGACAAACAGCTTCAATATGCCGTCACAGATCCTGGTATCCCTGATCTCCACAGGAGATGCCAAAGTAACGCCGTCCCTCAGCAGCCAGTAACCATTGGAAAATTTCATACCGATACCTCCTGTAAACGCAGAAATATTACTATGTCCGGGTCGATCTGCAGAATGTTGCAGCAAATCGATTGTCATAATATAATTTTATTGATATCCATGCGCAAATTCTTACTTTATTTTGATAATTTCTATTACTTTTTTGATACAGGCGGTTTATATGGATAAATTACTGCTGAAAGAAGACAGGGTCCACGGCGACGTGTCATTCCCGCTGGGTTCATATTATATGGAAATACCGTCCGGCTCCGTAGTCCTGGACTGCCACTGGCACGAGGAAATGGAGCTTCTGCTGGTAACTTCGGGCAAAGCGCAGTTCCGGATAGAGGCCGAATATTATGAAGTCCATCAAGGCGAGTGTATTTTCGTCAACAGCGGAGAACTGCACGCCGGGTTCCAGATCGACAAATCCCCATGCAGCTACAAGGCTCTGGTTTTCAGCCCTTCGCTGCTTTACAGCAGTTCCTTCGACCTGACCAGGACCAACTATGTGGATCCGATCATGAAAAACTCGCTCATCGTCAAAAGGCATATAACCGCATCTCCGGGCTGGCAGTCCGAACTTCTGGGCAGGCTGGAGATGCTGCTGCGATATTTGGATGCCAGGCCTCCCGCATATGAACTGCTGGTCAAGTCGGAACTCTTCGGCATATTCGCACTTCTGTCGGCCAACTGTATATCTTCGGCTAATACCCCTGAACGCAGCCAGGACCATTTCAGGCTGGAAAAGCTGAAGACGGCGCTGAAATACATACAGGACAATTACTCAAAAAAGATAAGCACTTTCGACATAGCCGCCAGTGTCGACATGAGCGAAGGCCATTTCTGCAGGTTATTCAAGCATTATGTGAAGAAGACCCCCGTCGAGTACCTGAACTATTACAGGATCACAAGGGCGGCAAGGCTCCTCGAGGAAACGGGTATGAAAGTGCTGGAGGTGGCCATGGAAGTCGGTTTCGACAATCTCAGCTACTTCATAGGGACCTTCAAACGCCACATGGGCATGACTCCCTCGAAGTACAGGAGCCTCAGGGGCAAGGCAATGTTATGATACGCGAAAATAAAAAAGGGGCTGTCCGACAGCTTCGGACAAGCCCTTTTATGTTGTCATCATCCCAGTGATACGGTCAACTGTTCGGGGGATCCCTGCGGCCTCACGAAGCGTGATATCCCATGGGCTCACAGGTCAAAGCCCCCGGCAGCATGAAAGTCCGTCCGGCTCCAAAGTTCACCCGAGTTCAACTATCACCTGCGACTTGCTGCCCGCCGGCTGTACCGGTATCCTGTCGACCTCTTTCCCGTTCAGTATTATCTTTTTTACTCCGCAGCACACATGGGACGGATTCCTGACCTCGATCTCGTACTCAGCCCCGCGGAATATCCTCCTGGCCCTGAAGCCATCCCATGACGACGGGATGCACGGATCGACCGTGAGGCAGTCATAGCCCGGCCGGATGCCGAGTATGTACTGGCTGGACGCGACCATGTTCCACGCGGCGGTACCGCTCAGCCATGAATTCCTGCCTATACCGAACTGCGGATGTTCTTTGCCCAGTATATTTTGCGCGTAAACATACGGTTCGACCTCGTAATGATCCGCATCCTCATTGCGCCTGGCCGGAAGTATCTGGTTGTAGTATTCAAATGCCCTGTCGCCGTTGCCCTCCATTATCTCGGCTATCATGACCCATGGGTTGGTATGGCAGAATATGCCTCCGTTCTCCTTCGCTCCCGGAGGATATGTGGTCACGCCGCCCTTGGTGGGATCGTGCTGCGTATATGAGGGATACATTGCCACGATGCCGTACTTCGTATTGAGATATTTGTTGACCGACTCCAGGCAAAGACGTGCGCGTTCTTTATCTGCAACGCCGCCAAGTATTGCCCATGACTGCGAGTTGATGAATATCCTGCCGAATGTGTTTTCCTTTGAGCCCAGCGGCTTGCTTTCATCGTCGAATGCCCTCACATACCACTCGCCGTCCCAGCAGGTGTCATTGATGGCTTTTTTCATCTTTTCGGACATGTCTCTGAACCTTACGGCATCCTCATTCCTGCGGAGGAAAACCGCAAGCTCTTCCATTTCGTTTGCCGCCCTGCAGAAGAGCATCGATGTGAAGACGCTTTCGGCAACGCCCTTGCCGGTATCCAGGTTCAGCGTATCGTTCCAGTCGGCACGGCCCGCCAGGGCTATATTGTGAGGGCCCTTCCATGTATCGGTGAATTCCAGCGCTTTGACCAGGTGTTCCCAGACTGTTCCTTCGGTCTTCTTGTCATTGTAAAGCACTTTCTGATCCAGGAACGCAAAATCGCCCGTCTCCTTCACGTATGCATTGACGGCGAGGATCAGCCACAGATGGTCATCGGAGTACCAGTCGAACTTCTTGATGGGAGCGTCTCCAACTCCGCCCTCTCCTGTCAGCGGGAAGAAAAGGTGATAAGCGCGCCCGTCGGTATACTGGCACTGCAGGAGCTTTATGATCAGGCCCTTCGCCTCTTCGGGGATGGTATGCATGACGCCGAGCGTATCCTGTGCGCTGTCCCTGATGCCCATTCCTCTTCCGAGGCCAAGCTGGTACATCGATACGAACCTGGACCAGTTGAAGGTAGTCTTGCACTGATACTGGTTCCACATATTCACAAACAGGTTCATCTCGCGGTCAGGCGTATCGACATGCAGTTTGCTTATGTAATCCTTCCAGTATTCGTTAAGGCGTCCGAGTGCCGCCTTCGCTTCGGCGGGATCCAGGTAAGGCTGTATTTCCTTCTTTATCCCGTCCCTGTTGTCGGTATATCCCAGGATGAAAACGATCTCCTTCGTTTCTCCGCGGCCAAGTTCTATCTCATTGCAGAATGCTCCAACGCCGTTGGTCCTGCGGGAAATGGAATTGGAGCATGCCCCCTGCTCGACGGCTATCGGGTTCGATTCGGAACGGTATCTGCCGATGAAAGTCTCGAGATTGCAGTCATAGCTGGAAACTTCAGCCCCGGTTGCGAAGAACGATGCGCTACCGCTTACAAAATGCGGATACCAGGTGATTATGCCGTCATTATAGCGGCACTGGTTGATCTGCTGCACCCAGTCCACATTCTGCTGGTCCATTACAGCATCCCAGAAGCAGAACTCGGCGTAGCTGAAGATCTGGAGCTTTTTCGGCACATTCAGCGTGTTCCTGACCTTAAGGAGCCATATCTCGAAATCCCTGTCATCCGGCACGAAATAAGTCAGGCTTGCCGTTATCCCCCTGTATTCTCCCTCAAGCACCGTATACCCCATGCCATGCCTGCACAGGTAGCTGTCAAGCTTCGTACACGAGGGCTGGTAGCCGGGATTCCAGTATTCACCGGTGGCAGCGTCCCTGATATATATGTATCTGCCGGGCCTGTCCATAGGTATGCTGTTGTAGCGGTACCTCGTTATCCTCCTGTTCTGGGGATCCTTGTGGAAACTGTATCCTCCGCCCGTCTGCGTGACGATGCCCCCGTACTTCCCGCTCCCGATATAGTTGATCCATGGGGTCGGAGTATCGGGTCTGGTAATGACGTATTCATTTGCGGCCTCATCAAAATAGCCGAACTTCATGGCTGCCTCGACCTCCCTTGTTTTCTTTGTCTGATGCGTGATCTGGTATACAGTAATTATAACGCATCAGGGAAAAATTTGCGATTACGGAAATTTTTCTGCCTCTGCGCGTTTCGACGCGGAATACCTGTTATCACCCCGTGCTGTAATTGAAAAATGTAAAATAATCCTATATAATAGAAATGTCGGAAGCCTTGACAGAGTGGCATTTCGGCCTGATACCATCCACATGGGGAGATGTTGTCCATGAGCGCATATGTCAATATAAGCAAAGAATTGCGGAACTTCCTCGGTACCAACAAGATATTCAGGTACATCCTGCCGCTGGATGTAGTGATAATGTTTGCAGGCCTAATCCTCATTTTCCTTGACGACACGGTAGGCGTCAACATTGGAGGGTTCCTGAGAGCGCTGGTGCACTGGACCTTTATAACAGGGCTGCTTCTGACATATGCCAATATGAAGGAACGTCCTTTATATATAGGATTGATCGGGTATGGCGCCATACACCTGATAAGCTTTCTGAGACTTCTGTTCAAATATGGATACTTCGATTGTTCCGACCTTTTCGGATCCGCCGTATACGCCGGACTGGGATACCTGGTCCTGAGGAAGGCCCTGGCCGGTTCAGCCGATAAAACTCCAAACACAGCCGGTTGAATCCTGCTGACAGTCCGCTTTGCCACAGACAGCTTACGGACGGGTCGAGCGCGTTTGCCCGACCCGTTTTTATTTTCCGTACTTTTCATCCTCATTTCCATAAAAGTCGATGGTATATCCGGGTAAAACACCGGTCCCGGCACATGGCCGGCTTCGTATCCTTCACGTCCGGACCATAAACGGCCTGTCCGCTTACAAATATTTTCAAAATATATATTGACATATAATATTATACATTGTATAGTATTATGCGTAAGGTAATATGAAAGGCAGTGAACAGCATGAAATCCAGGGTATTTATCACAGGAGCGACAGGCGGACTCGGGAAAGCCTTTGCAGTGGAATGCGCAAGCCGGGGCTCCGACCTTTTTCTTACGGACATCTCGGATGCTTCGCTGGCAAAGCTCTCTGAGAGCCTGGCGAACACATACGGCATAAAAGTATCCTTTTACAGCTGCGACCTGACAGACGCCGGTTCAAGGGCAGGCCTCTATGGTCACATCAGGTCCCGCTGCTTAATGTTCGATTTTCTCATAAACGTCGCCGGGCTCGATTTCGAAGGAGCATTTGCAGAAAGGACCCCCGACCAGATCAGGACGATGGTCCGTCTCAATATCGAAGCCAACCTTGAATTGACCCATGAACTGCTTAAACTGCGCGATCCTGCAAGGACGTTCAGGATAATCAATGTTTCAAGCCTGGCAGCATTCTATCCGATGCCTGTGAAGGCCATGTATTCTGCCTCAAAGCGGTTCCTCCTCAACTTTTCGAGGGCGCTCGGCGAGGAACTGCGTTCACGCAATGTCACCGTAACGGCGCTGTGCCCCGCCGGCATGCCTACCACGCCCGAGTGCATCGAGGCGATAGAAGCGCAGGGTCTCGCCGGAAGGATAACCACCTGTAATGTCGGCTACGTGGCATCAAAAACGATCGATATGGCGTTGAGAGGAAAACAGGTGTATATACCGGGACTGCTGAACAGGATACTCAGGGCGGCAGGTTCTGTCGTACCGGATTCCATCATCGCACGCGCAGTGGGCTCTCGCTGGAATGCGGCACACACAAGGCGCATGCGGCGGCATGGGACTAATAAGGCTTATACCTGAAAGGAGTTGTGCATGGAATGGAAAATTCGAACGATACGATTAAAACGATAGTGATCACAGGCGCCACATCCGGCATTGGACTCGCAGCGGCTAAGGAACTGGCAATGAAAGGCGCATATGTGATCGGTACGGGCCGTTCGGAAGAACGGTGCAGGTACGCGGAGCAGGAGGTCAAAAGCGTCTGCCCGGACGCGAATATAACATATCTGGCTGCCGATCTCTCATCCCTTTCAGAAGTCAGGCGTCTGGCGTCCGACATACGCGAGACACTTGCAAAAGACGGTTTTTCACAACTGGACGTACTTATAAACAATGCCGGGACAGTATCAAGCTGGTATATATCGACTGTTGACGGCTTTGAACTGCAGTTCGCGGTGAACCATCTGGCGCCTTTCCTGCTGACGAATGAACTTCTTCCGTTGCTTGGACGGTCCCGGGCGGGAACGGTCATATGTACCAGTTCAGGCTCGCACTATAGAACCAGGCTGCGGTGGAATGATATAATGTTGAGGAAGCATTACAATACACTTCTGGCATATAAGCAGACCAAGCTGGCCAATGTGCTTTTCGTGACCGAACTGAACAGGAGGCTTGCGGCGTCCGGCAGCAATATAAAGGCCTTTGCGCTGGACCCGGGACTGGTGGATACCGATATCGGCTTCAAAGGCACATCCGGAATAGCCAAACTGGTATGGAAGTTCCGCAGTAAAGGCGGCACATCCCCGGAAGTACCGGCGCATTCCATGGCTTATCTCGCTCTGGACCCTGAACCGAGGTCCACGGGAAAAGTCTACTGGAAAGACTGCAGGCCGAAAGAGCCAAGCCGCTACTCGCAAAAGCCGGATGTTGCAAAAAAGCTGTGGGAGCTGTCAGAAAGGATGTGCGGGATCATTGGCCATAAAAGCAGCCAGGAACAGAAGCAAACTGCTGTCTGAACAAAGGAGGTAGTTTTATTGGACGCCCAGATGAAAAAGGGGCTGCTGGACGCATGCGTCCTCCACATCCTGACCAAAGGCGACACCTATGGTTATAAGCTTACCAGGGAGATAACAGACCTGATGGATGTGTCAGAGTCCTCGCTTTACCCGGTCCTCAGGCGCCTTGAGACCCAGGGCTTCCTCGAGACCTATTCCGCCGAGCATTCAGGCCGCCTGAGGCGATATTACAGGATAAC
>DAOSCC010000094.1:0-8926 GCA_035361135.1 Clostridiales bacterium
ATGGTACTAGCAGCCACACGATGGTGATCTTCTCCTCGGAAACGGTCCGCAGGATCCAGTCCGGCTTGATACCTCTCAGGATCACGGCAGGGCTTCCTGCCAGCAGACTTCCGAACCAGTGCATTTTGGCTCCCGTGTGGTACAGCGGCGGTATGCAGAGGAACTTGTCTTCCCGGGTCTGCCCATGGTGCTTCTGCTCGGTTATGCACGCTGAAACAAGGCTCCTGTGGGTATGCAGTATTGCCTTTGGAAAACCGGTCGTTCCCGATGAGAAATATATCGCTGCGTCATCATCGTCCGTTATCCCGACATTGGGAGCTTCCGAACTGCAGTTGGCCGTGAGACGGTCGTAACTTTCCGCGAACGACGGGCGGCCTTCTCCTGCATAAAAGAGCATCCTCACTTTCGGTATCCGGTCATATATGTTCTCAAGCCTGCCTATGAACTCAGGTCCGAAAATCAAAGCAACAGAATCGGACAGATCGAGACAGTACCGTATTTCCTCTTCAGTATATCGGAAATTGAGCGGTACCGCGATGGCTCCTGCTTTAAGGATGCCAAAGTAGATGGGCAGCCATTCCAGGCAGTTCATCAGCAGTATCGCTACCTTCTCGCCCTTCTTCACTCCGCGCTTGATCAGCAGGTTTGCCAGGCGGTTGGCCTTTTCGTCGAATACGCGCCATGTCATGTCGCGGCGGTATTCGCCCGCAGGGTTGTTTTCAATAAGTTCATATTCCCGCCATATTACATTGTGTTTTTCCTGCAGATCGAGATTGATTTCCGTAAGACAGATCTCATTGCCGTACAAAGCGGCATTTCTTGACAAGAACTCAGTTATAGGCATGACTCATCCTCCCGTCCTGCTGGTAAGAATCAAATGAAATGCAGTGAAAACCTTACCGTGCTTCATAACTGCAAAACATCACGTAAATTATATGACAATACCGGCATTTAATCAACAGTTTGTTGGAAGGAAAGCCAGCCTATAACTGTACATGTACGACTTATATGTATATAAACTTACTTAAAACAGTTATGCTTTCCGAAATAGAATCTTTTGCCGAATCACATCGGTTTTTTCCGGACGCCTTACCTTTTTTCCACTCTGACTGAATCTATCATCTTATTTATCTCAGCTTCAGACTCAGCCTCATCATCGCCCATACCCATTATATAGCAGCCCTGTACCACGGTCACCAGGCCGTCCTTGCAGTAATATACATATATTTGCCTCTGTTTCAGGCCGAATATCTCCAGGTCGATATGGAAGCGTCCACCCTTCGTACCGTCTATATTGACGCTTGTTATATCAGAGTACTCTGCTTCAGAAAAGACTGTTTTCATCTTATCCTGGTTATTTTTGGCATATGCAGCGATATCGCTGACCCCGGACGGTTCTTCAGAACACATTACCATAAAAGTGCGCATGCCATTTACGGCACTGTAATTCGCATAGTCGTTGTTTTCCACTGTCCAGCCCTCCGGCGCATCGACCGATATCTTTACATCAGTTGCTCTTGCTGCCTGGGCAGCTTCAATATCTGCTTCATCGATATTCTCCAGCATTTCCTGTAAATCATCGTCGAGTTCCACACCAGCTTCCTCCAGTGTGTCCAGTGCATCATCGATTTCTTTCTTTGCCGCGGCAGCATCTTTCTCCGAACTGTTTTTCTTCGGCCCTGAAGCGGCGATGCCTGCCCCATCGTCCTTCTTTTTTATGCCGCACGCTGTCAGTGCGGCAAACATCATGCAGATTGCCAGTACTGCTGCCAATACTTTTTTCAACATCGTGATCCCCCTAACCTTTTATTTTTCCGGCGGCACATCCGTCATCCGGATGCCGGGCACAAGCTTCTGCCTGTCCTGTTTTGCCGAGTGTTTTTGTTTGCAAGTCTATTCTATTGCAAAGCATTACAGGATGATATCACCCGGGAGGGGTGAATCACCATGAAAAAGGATGATTTTGAAGGGTTAAGGGGTGATTGGCACCTGCCTGGGCAAACGATGTATCACACACTGCTTTTCACAAGCAGAAAGAAATCGTATATCGGCTTCAGTTTTCTGAAGCCATTTATGAGCATATCCGGCAATCCTGCGGAAAATGCAGGCCCGAAGTCCCTGTGTACGCTCTCGAAAAAGATATTTTTCCTGATGAGCCATTGCTTTATGTTTTCAGGCTGCTCAGGATATTTGCACTTTTTATATGATTCTCCGCCTATGACGAACTCATCCTGGCTTTCATAAGCTCTCAATGCAGCCATGAACGACGGATGCCTTTCCAGTATCATCTCCCTCATCCTCGCCATAGACGCATTTTCAGCTTTATAATACCCGACTCCGTAACTGGTTCCGTTCTGCCCCAATTCGAACCAAAAACAGGGCGACACAGACATCTGCGTCTTGTCCCTCAGGAAGACGATCCAGGCGTTGTCCCTGTAAAGGGTCTTGTCCTTCGTGAACCTGGTGTCCCTTCTCACTCTCGATATGATCTTCGACGGAACGGTGATGATACCGTCGTCTATTTCCTTCATGGCAGGCGCCAGATCCTTTACAAGTTCGACAAAAGGTTCGTACACATATTTGCGGTACTCTTGCCTGTGCGCCTCAAACCATTCCTTGCTGTTGTTCATCCTGTTTTCGAGAAGAAACTTCAGAGCCTCCGCTGAAAATCCTTCAAACCCCATGGCTGATCCTCCGGTTTCGTATGATACGCGCTGCATGGCCCTGGCTGCCGTACTGAATATACAATATGATTTTAAGATACGCATGTCAAGTTATACATTCAAAGCAATTCATCATCCTGCCGGACGGAGATCGCATGCGTGTGCTTAAGGTTTTGCGGCCAATTCACAAATTTTATAAAAAAATCAGCCAATAATGCCCGAAAATTATATGTTAAGTAATTGACAAAAAATCATGTGCGTGTTAATATTTTATCAAAGATAGTTAAATATTTATCAAAGTTAGTTATAAAAATAACATAACAGCAAAAGATGATCCGGACAGCACATGTAAAGGAGGTTTTAATATGGCTAAGACAAGGAAATATGAAGTCATCGACAGCGTGGAGAAGCTGGACGCAGCGCTTGCCCGTGTAAGAGAAGCGCAGAAGATATACGCGGGTTATACGCAGGAACAGGTAGACAGGATCTTTTTTGAAGCAGCCATGGCCGCCAACAAGGAACGCATCCGGCTTGCAAAAATGGCAGTGGAAGAGACGGGTATGGGCGTCGTGGAAGATAAGGTGATCAAGAACCACTACGCGTCAGAGTATATATACAACACATACAAAAATGTGAAGACATGCGGCGTCATCGAGGAAGACAAGGCGTACGGCGTCAAGAAGATCGCCGAGCCCGTAGGTATCCTGGCAGCCGTTATCCCGACCACGAATCCCACATCTACTGCCATATTCAAGACACTCATCGCCCTGAAAACGAGGAACGGGATCGTAATAAGCCCGCATCCGAGGGCAAAGAAGTGCACGGTCGAGGCTTCAAGGATCGTATATGAGGCCGCAGTCAAAGCCGGAGCGCCTGAAGGGATCATCGCCTGGATCGACGTGCCGACGCTTGAAATGACGAACCATATCATGAAACAGGCGGACCTGATCCTCGCAACCGGCGGCCCCGGCATGGTGACAGCCGCATATTCGTCCGGCAAGCCGGCCATCGGCGTCGGGCCCGGCAACACACCCGCCATCATCGACAGTTCTGCAGACATCCTGCTGGCGGTCAACTCAATCATCCATTCAAAGACATTCGACAACGGCATGATCTGCGCATCTGAACAGTCCGTTATAGTGCTCGATGATATTTATGACAAGGTGAAAGCCGAATTCGAAAGACGGGGATGCTATTTCCTGGATGACGGGGAAAAGCAGAAAGTACGTGAGACGATCATAATAAACGGCTCGCTGAATGCAAAGATCGTCGGCCAGACGGCTTCCGCCATAGCATCGCTTTCAGGCTTCAGCGTACCCGAGGGCACGAAGGTGCTGATCGGAGAAGTCGAAAAAGTCGACCTTTCCGAGGAGTTCGCACATGAGAAGCTCTCCCCCGTTCTCGCAATGTACAGGGCAAAGACATTCAAAGAAGCTATGGATAAGGCTGAAAGGCTGATCGCCGACGGGGGCTTCGGCCACACCGCTTCAGTGTACCTCGACACCATCCGTGCGAAAGACAGGCTCAATGAATTCACCGAAAGGATGAAAACCTGCCGCATACTCGTGAACACACCATCATCCCACGGCGGGATCGGCGACCTCTACAATTTCAAACTTGCGCCGTCGCTCACGCTGGGATGCGGCTCATGGGGCGGCAACTCGGTTTCGGAAAACGTCGGCGTGAAGCACCTGCTCAATATAAAAACGGTGGCGGAAAGGAGAGAAAATATGCTTTGGTTCCGGACCCCTGAAAAGGTTTATATGAAAAAAGGGTGCCTGCCGGTGGCCCTCGATGAACTGAAAAACGTGCTCGGCAGGAAAAAAGCATTCATAGTCACGGACAGGTTCCTTTACGGCAACGGTTTCACGAAGCATGTCACGGACAGGCTCGACGAGATGGGCATAGTCCATACCACGTTCTACAACGTATCTCCCGATCCGACACTGGCATGTGCAAAGGAAGGCACCGAAGCCATGAAGTCATTCGGTCCCGACTGCATCATCGCCATCGGTGGCGGCTCGGCAATGGACGCCGCCAAGATAATGTGGGTGCTCTACGAACATCCCGAAGTCGACTTCATGGATATGGCGATGAGGTTCATGGACATCAGGAAGCGCATATACACATTCCCCAAAATGGGCGAAAAAGCATACTTCGTGGCAATACCGACAACATCCGGTACCGGAAGCGAGGTAACGCCGTTTGCAGTCATCACAGATGAAACCACAGGTGTAAAATACCCGCTGGCCGATTACGAACTGCTGCCGGATATGGCGATCGTGGACGCGGACCTGATGATGGACCAGCCCAAAGGCCTCACCGCCGCTTCAGGCATCGACGCGCTCACACATGCGCTTGAGGCATACGCATCCATGATGGCTACTGATTACACCGACGGACTTGCGTTAAGAGCTGTCAGGATGATATTCGAATACCTTCCCAGGGCATATGAATACGGCGCCGCCGACCCGAAAGCCAGGGAGAAAATGGCCGATGCATCCACAATCGCGGGTATGGCATTCGCGAACGCATTCCTCGGCGTCTGCCATTCGATGGCACACAAGCTCGGAGCGTTCCACCACCTGCCCCACGGCATTGCCAACGCACTGCTGATCAGCGAAGTCATCCGGTACAATGCTGCCGAGGCGCCCGTCAAAATGGGCACTTTCCCGCAGTATGACCATCCGCACACGCTGGAGAGGTATGCCGAGATAGCAGATTCACTCGGCCTGAATGGCAGGAACAATGAAGAAAAACTTGAGAGCCTGATCAGGGCCATCGAGGAACTGAAGGAAAAAGTAGGCATCAAAAAGAGCATCAGGGATTACGGCATAACGGAGGAAGATTTCCTCGGAAGCCTCGACGAGATGGCGGAACAGGCTTTCGACGACCAGTGCACCGGCACCAATCCGAGGTATCCGCTGATAAGCGAGATAAAGCAAATGTACCTGAAAGCATACTATGGAAGCGAACAGAATGCCGCAGGGCATGCATCGGAAAAGGCTGAAGAACCGAAGACCATACCGGCGTAAGCCGTATCAGATATACTGACCCGGGCGGGGGCGGCCCCACCCGGGCCGGGCTTTGAGAAAACCGCAACGGCTTTGGAACAGGCACGCAAACGCATAACCTGCATGATCTGCTGCGGAATACACGGCGTGTATGCATCGTTTTTGCTTGCACGCAAGACCTGTACCGGGAAGGAGGCCGAAGATATGAAACTGGATAATGTGATCGCAGTACGGAAAACCAAAGTCGTTTACCGCGACGGCGACCTTGCCGTAAAGGTATTCGACGAAAACTACTCGAAGGCCGACGTGCTGAACGAAGCGCTCAACCAGGCCAGGATCGAGCAGACGGATCTCCATATCCCTGAAATAGTCGAGGTCACGAAAATCGACGGGAAATGGGCCATAATAACCAGATTCATAGAAGGGAAAACCCTGGAAGCCCTTATGAACGAGGAACCGGAGAAGTATGACAAATACCTGGAATTCTTCGTCGATCTGCACCTTGAAGTGCACCGCCAGCAGTCTCCCCTGCTGAATAAGCTGAAAGACAAGATGCACCGGCAGATATCGATGACGGACTTGGATGCGACGACCCGCTACGATCTCCACACGCGCCTCGAATCTATGCCGAACCACAAAAAGGTCTGCCACGGCGACTTCAATCCCAGCAATATCATAATCGCAAAGGACGGAACGCCGTATATACTGGACTGGTCCCATGCCGCGCAGGGGAACGCGTCTGCCGACGCCGCAAGGACATACCTCCTTTTCTGGCTCGCCGGCAGTACGGAAACCGCAAAGAAGTATCTCAGACTGTTCTGCAGAAAGAGCGACACTGCATTGCAATATGTCCAGAAATGGATCCCCCTGGTGGCAGCCTGCCAGTCGATAAAGGGCGATCCCAATGAACGCAGCCTGCTGCTTCGCTGGGTGGATGTCATCGATTATGAATAGTGCCGCAGAACAAGGATATGGCAAAACCGATAAAACAAAACGGATCTTGCGTCCGTACCGGGGGCTGTATTCGGTGCGGACCGCAAGATCCGTGTGATCCGGGTCCAGGCTGGCGGGTCATACCCGCTTCGCCTGGCTAAACAGTTGTGAGCCGCCGCTATCGGAAGCGTATTCGTTGGTCAATGTAATGCGCGCCACATAGATTTTTAAGTGTCTCATGAAGCGCTTGTCCTTCTCGGCTATTTTCAACCCGGCTCTGAATTTCCCGTCAAATGGTATGCAATATACCACCCTGCACTTTATATCGTACGGTATCCTGTCGAGTAACATCCTGATGCCAAGTATCTTGCCGGGTTCGATCTCATTTTCACAGACTATGCCGATGCCGGCAGCGGAAAGGTCCACCGACATGAACTGGAGCGGGCTGGCCAGTTTGACAGGCTCTTTATCTATTTCTTCATATATGGTATCACAGGTGAGTTTCTGTACATGCCTGACCCTTACAAAAAGTCTCCTCTCTGCCAGCACTTCATTATCGAGCTTGCTGGCCAGGGCCCTGTCATTCCCCCAGACATTTTCATCCAGCGGAAATTCTTCAGTTTGCTGCCTGTCTTTTTCGGGAACAGCATTTTGAAGGGACTGTACCGATTGGCCGCTGCCAATACCATTGGATCTGTTTCCCTGTCCAGTCCTGGTTCCGGTCCTGTCCTGAATTCCGTCGCTCTGACTTCCGTTTATTATGATCCTGTTGGCCATAACTTCGCCCCTTATATCATGATTACCATTCCCCATATATATCATAACACCGTCCGCGTTATATAAAAATAGTTGATGCGTCCTAAGATATGGGACCCTGGTACCATTTTTGAACTATCCCCACTGCCCTGTACTTTACACGCAACGCTTGATACGCTGTATTTATACACCATGTTTACATGCTGTACTCCATACTACACTCCCGCGGCCTTCCTTTTCTGCTCCTGGTGTGCTGCCTTAATACCTGCCCGGACAAGTGAAGCGTTATCTCATCGGGGCATCTTTCCTTCCGGAACAGTATTTGGTCACTCATTTCCCTTTTCGCATTGCCCTCCCTTGCAGCAGGGACTCAAGTGTACAAAATTCTAATTGTTGTGAGACGTCCTGGCTTTTTATTCCATTATTTTATTACATTATATCGTGTATTATTGCGTTATGTAAATTACATATTGTAAATTGTCAATATCAATGATGCCTTTGCACCACAACAATTCAATTTTTGTACACCCAGGTCACTATTTCCCATAATATTTCCCGATACCTGGCCCAGGACAGCCCTATACCGGATCCAGAATGTCCGGGCGCCGGATCCCTTACCTGAAGTAAAACTGCAAGCAAAGCAGCTGCTATACCGGATCCAGAATGTCCGGGCGCCGGATCCGGTACATCACAGCACCGGATTTCAATACATCCTTGCACTGTATTTCAACACATCCCGGCATCATATCCAATGCGTCCCGCTGCCGGATCCAAAGTCAGCCACGCATTCCAGGTACATGTACTTATTATCCTCGGGCCGGGCCGGTTTCATAATCGGCCAGGGTGTTTAAGTGAACCGGCCATTGACGATACATTTATCCGGCATGGCAAAAATGCTATAATGCACATAGGGACAGGCTGACTGTTCCGCTGCCGTCCTGTGCCGGCCAGTCGGTTTTTTATGCGGTTTGCGTTCCGGCCGGCAGCAACACTCAACTTTCGGAGGGATCTACGCATGGGCGAGATACACAGCTTTGAAGACGAAAAACTGATAGTCTGCGTGATGTACAGCGATCCGGCCTTCCTGGAAAAGGCGGAAAAAATGCTGGTAGATACGTTCGGGCCATATGACCTGGTTTCCGGGGATTATTCCTTTTCGGACAATTTCTCGGCATACTACGATGAAGAGCTAGGAGGGAAAGCCATCAGGAGGATCTACAGCTTTGAACGGTGCATCGACCCTTCCCGCCTGGCCTCCATCAAAACGCTGACCAATTCGTTCGAGGAAACGCTCAGTGAAGGCGGAAAACGCAGGATCAATCTGGATCCCGGGCTTCTCAGCCACGGAAGGGTGGTCCTGGCTTCGACGAAAAACTCAGGTTTCAGGATACCGCTGGCAGGCGGCATCTATGCGGAGATCACGCTGTTTTACGGCCAGGGACGCTGGAACAGGCTCCCATGGACATACGTGGACTTTCAGAGTGAGCCTGTCAAAGATTTTCTCATGGAAGTACGCAGAATATACCTGGGACAGCGAAAAGCCTGGCTTAAAGGCAAATC
>DAOSCC010000095.1:0-8763 GCA_035361135.1 Clostridiales bacterium
CATGTCGCAGAGCCTCAGCAGCGAATACATTTCCGCCTCATTGCCCCGCCCCTCGACCGGATCCCTGAGGAACACCACCATGTCGATCTCGTTGAGCGATACCCTTGCAGCTATCTGCTGCGTACCTCCGAGCACACCGGGCGAAACACTGTACACCGGCAGCCCCGCTCCCTCCGAAATGAACGACGCGGTAGTCCCGGTGGAATACAGGGTATGTTTCTGCAAAATGGTCTTATAGGCTATGCACAGATCTACCATCAGTTCCTTTTTATTGTCATGCGCTATGAGAGCAATATTCATAACTGGCTATACCTTATTTCCCGCTTTTTCTTATATTCTTTATCGGTATATTGGCGTAAAGCGCCGGCACCACACTTTGCCCGTCATCGCTTTTTGTCCTCGTCAGCTGTATTTCCAAAGCGCTTTCATCTACGTCCATATAGTTGGTGATGACCTTTATGATCTCACTCTTCAGCATCTCGAGAAACTGCGGCGAAACATTGGCACGGTCATGGATCAGCACCAGTTTGAGCCTTTCTTTTGCGACATCCTTGGAATTCTTCGATTTCCCAAATATTTTTCCTAAGTCGAGCAGCATCGTATACCTCCCCTTCAGTTCGCTTTCAGGCCAAACAACTTTTTGAGCTTCATCACGAAACCATCATCCTCAGTGAACGACATAAAGGGTACTTCTTCGCCTTTTATCCTTCTTACGACATTCCTGAAAGCCTGTCCTGCCAGCGATTTGCTATCACATATTGCGGGCTCGCCTCTGTTGGTCGACACCACTATTTTTTCGTCATCGGGGATGACTCCTATGAGCCCTATCGCCAGGATGTCGATTATATCATCTATGGACATCATGTCTCCTCTTTTGACCATGTCGGCACGCAGCCTGTTGATCAGGAGTTTCGGATTCCTTATCTCATTCGCCTCAAGCAAACCTATGATCCTGTCCGCATCCCTGACGGCGGATACTTCGGGGGTCGTCACTACTATTGCCCTGTCGGCGGCCGCTATTGCATTTTTGAATCCCTGCTCTATGCCGGCCGGACAATCTATAAGAATATAGTCGAATTCCTCGCGCAGTTCTTCACAAAGCTTGATCATCTGCGACGGCTTCACAGCTGACTTGTCCCTGGTCTGAGCGGCAGGTATCAGATAAAGCCCATCAAAGCGTTTGTCCTTGATAAGAGCCTGCTTGACGCGACAGTTGCCTTCGACTACATCCACAAGATCATAAACGATCCTGTTTTCGAGACCCATAACTACATCAAGGTTCCTTAACCCGATATCGGTATCTATCAACACTGTCTTGCTGCCCGACAATGCCAGACCCGTTCCTATGTTTGCCGTCGATGTGGTTTTGCCCACTCCGCCTTTTCCTGATGTGATTACAATGACTTCGCTCATCCAAATACCTCCTATGTGCCTGTATGGGCAATTTGCAGTGACGCTGAGATTGTTGAGACCTCGTACATATGTAAAATATACAGTTTTAAAAGTAATTTGTCAATTAAAGCACTTTTTTGTAAATAAGCAATTACTTGTATTGGGGCAGGAAAGTTTCGATATATACCATGTCATCCTTTACAAACGCTATTTCTGGCAAAAAGCCCTGCCTCGGCTGGCTGGAATCCGGCGGCCTGGTAATGACATCGGCTATGCGGAGCTGTGTGGGCTGCAGCGACAATGCCGCAACTATGGCTTCCTTGTTCCCGTCGGCGCCGGCGTGGACCATTCCCCGCAAAGATCCCATCACTACTACATTGCCCGCGGCGACCACTTCTCCGCCGGGATTCACATCGCCCAGCACAACGACGTTTCCGTCGTAGCTTACGAGAGTCCCGGACCTGACGGTGCCCCTGTAGAATTTGGTCATTCCTTCTTCCAGTCCCCTGAAATACAGGATCTTCATTTTGAGCTTGTCCCTTGCCCGTTCAGGCTCCTCTTGATCCTGGCTGTTTTCCTGGTCCTGGTATTCTTCGTCCTCTTTAAAGCTTATGATCTCAGCGGAAGCTTTCTCCGCGATCAGTTCCGATATTATCCGTTCCTGTTCCTCATCAAGCTTTTTCCCGCGATATCTGACATCAAGGCTTGCGCCCTTGAAAAACCTTCCCGATGAATCAAGCTTCCTGCCTATACCTTCCACTATTTTCCCGAAGTCGTCTTCTTCCCGCATCACAAGGATAAGTTCATTGCCCTTGGCTTTAAAGCTTACGATGCTTTCTTCCATGGACTGTACCCCCTGTAGCAGAATTGATTCACATAAACTATTATTACATTATTTATGCATATAAACAAGCATAAATTTGATCAGTACGTCATGGATTGAACAGGGGTTTTTCAGGCTTCAGGTCGGTGTTTCTCGAGTCGGCCGCCTTGAGCCCGAAATATTCGTCGATGATGTCTCTTGCCACGGGAGCTGCATTGGATCCCCACACACCTCTCTCGATAACTACGGCAATGGCTATTTCCGGATCATCAGCGGGTGCATAGCAGATGAAGACTCCATTGGGCGAGCGTCCGCCGACGCTTTGTGTCTGGGCTGAACCGGTCTTTCCGGCTACTTCGAACGGCAGTCCTTTGAACGCTTCCTGCGCGGTACCGTCTATAGCCGTCGTAACGGCTACCATGCCCTCTTTGACCGCGGCTATGGTCGACTCCTTAAGCGGGATCTCCGTATAGGTGGGTTCGGTCCTGTTCACCACGGACCCGTCATATCTTATAACTTCCTTGATGACGTGCGGCCTGTACAGCTTGCCGCCGTTTGCAAGGGCAGCGGTGTAGTTGGCGAGCTGCAGCGGCGTGAAGGAGTTGTCGAACTGGCCGATCGAAACCTGGGCCGTGTCGGCGGGTCTCCAGATATCGTTCCTCAGTTTCTTTTTCAGTTCAATGGACGACATCATTCCCGAAACCTCGTTCGGAAGATCTATGCCTGTCTTTTTGCCAAGTCCGAAACAGTTGGCCCAGTAGGTCAGGGCTTCGATGCCGGTCCTTGTGCCAAGCTCATAGAAGTACAGGTTGCAGGACGTCTCCAGCCCTCTTTTCAGGGAAAGCGGACCGTGGCCATACGTGGGTTTTTCGAGGCAGAACAGGTCCCTTCCTCCTATACGGGCTGTCCCCCTGCAGACTATCGTGTTCGAAGTCGGGGTTATGACGCCCTTTTCCAGCCCTGCGATGGCAGTGATAGGCTTGAATGTGGAACCGGGCGCATAGTTTTCCTGTATCGTCCTGTTGAGCAATGCTTTCAGGTTCTGTTCGTCCTTTGTCAGTTCTATTATCATCTTCTGGGCTTCGGTGTCTTCCGGGCCTGCAAGATAGATAGACGGGTCGAAGCTCGGGTAGCTTACCATCGTCAGGACCGCTCCGGTATGGACGTCCAGCACCACTGCGGATCCGGCGTTGGCGTCGCCGTAATTGTAGGCAGGTCCCTTCTTGTCGTTCCTGATCTTCTCAATATTGCGGGCCAGCGACTCTATGGCGACCTTCTGAAGGTTCGTATCTATAGTGAGGACCACGTCGTTGCCGGGTATCTCCTCCATTGTCACAAGCTTCTGGATTATATTCCCGTCAGCATCGACCTCAAACGTGACTCTTCCATTCTTCCCGCGCAGGTACCTTTCAGCGCTCTTCTCGACCCCGGTTTGCCCGATGAGGTCGTCATTGTCATATCCCTCATCCTTGAGTTCATCATACTGCTTTGAACTTATCGCCCTAATATACCCGAGCACATGAGCTTCTTCGTAGGCGTCGATATACTCCCGCACCGGCTCTGTCATCGTTATGATCCCGGGGAACTCATGGTTCCTCTCCTCTATCTCCGCAACGGTCTCCCTGCTTACATCCCTGGCCAGGAGCACCATTCCGCCCGTGGTGAAATTCCAGTTGCTGATCAGCAGTTCATACCTGAAAACCATTATCTTATACGCCTGCTCGTCCGTGAACAGCGTATTGATCTTGAATTTTTCATCTCTCAGGTATTTGAAAAGCTCATAAGCGTTATATTTGACATCTTCTTCCTTCATATTCAGCCTGTCGGCATTGATCTGCCAATCGCGTATCTGCTTTTCGGTCATGCCGTTGAATTCGACAGGCGGCCCGTAGGTAAGGAACTTGGACAGGGTATTGACATGCCCGTCCCCGTTCTTCTCCAGCAGGTCCGACAGTTTGAGCAGCATCTCGTTCATTTCGGAAGTGTTTATGTTCGTCTTTACGATATACAGCGAGTATCCCTGCCTGTTGACTGCAATGGGCGTCCCGTATCTGTCCAGTATCTTCCCTCTCGGAGCTTCTATTTCCCCTTCCTTGAGTATCTTCTTCTGCGCGTCGGCAACATATTTCTCTCCCTCCACTATCTGGAGGTTGAAAAGCCGGAAAACTATCATGATGCCGAATACCATGAATCCCAGGCAGAGTATGTAATATCTGTTTCTCAGTTTCTTATCCAAATAATCCATCCTCCTTCTGAGACCATATGGCTCAATACTTCCGAGCAGTCGCCGACATGTCGAACCATTTGCCGGCCTTTACGAGCAGAGGGAACAGCAGCAGGGATACAGCACAGTTGTACCCCGCTTCCGGCAGTATGATCCTCGTGAACGCGAACGCAAAGTTGATATCGCCGGACATAATGTTGTTTATGACAAACACGACAGACTCATAAACTACAGAATATACGAACGTAAAAAAGGCGACAACCAGTAAATTCTCCCTGTATATTTTCCTGCTCAGCGATCCGGCCGCTATACCGGTGAACATGCCCAGAAGCCCATAAAAGCCAAGTACTGCGCCAAACTGCATGTCGATGCAAAGGCCTGAAAAAAGGCCCACCACAGCGCCCTCAGTACTGTTCCTCACCAATGCCGTGACTATGGTCAAAGTGATGAGCAGATTCGGCATGACCCCAAGTATTTTTGCACGCTGAAGCACAGTTGTCTGCAGCAGGAGGAAAAACACGATAAAGACAAAATAGAACAACAGCTTCTTTTTCATCGTCCAGCACTGCCCGTTCCATCATTTTTTTCGGACTTAAGTATGAAAACTTCCTCCAGCCTCCTGAAATCCGCAGTCGGCTGGATGATCGCATACCTGCCGAGTTCACTGTTGGTTTTTCTCACTTCGATGACTTTGCCGATTTCTATGCCTTTGGGATAGATACCGCCGACACCTGAAGTTTCAACTATATCGCCTACTTCGATATCGACCTCGATGGGTATGTAAATAAGCTTGCAAAGGCCCTCCTGCTTTAATTCAAGATCGCCTTTCACAATGGCATGTCCGCCTCCCGGTTTTGCTATCCATCCGGAAACGGCGCTTTCTTCGTCAATGATGGTCTGTATATTCGATGTGGATTTATCGGTATCAAGAACTCTCCCAACAAGACCCCTTGAACCAGTGACAACAGGAAAATCCGCCCGGATCCCGTCCTGTTCCCCGACATCCACCTTGAATACGCTGAACCAGTTACCGGGCTCCACAGCGATGATATTGGCGCCGGTAATGGTATAATCCGCGAATTCGGCCTTCAGGTTCAGTGCACGCCTCAATTCGTCATTCTTTGCCTTCAGTTCGGAATACTCCCTGTTCTGTCTCCTCAGTTCCTCAACTTCCGCTTTCAGAGCTTCATTTTCTTTCCTGAGTTCGTCTATATCCTGAAAGTAAGCGAAAAAATCTTCTATTTCACGGCCTGCCGATGTGAAAAAGCCCTGGACAGGCTTCAGAGGAACACTTAAGATATTGCTGAGCCAATTCAGCTTACTGCTTTTATTTGCCGATACACCTATAACGACCAGCAACGCTATCGTAACCAGAGACACTATGAACCATTTGCTTTTAAAAAGACGCAGCAATGGACAAGTCTCCCTTCTATCTCAGTTTTCTCGGCGTTATCAGCACACTTCTCAACGTTTCGATTTCCTCAAGCACTTTCCCGGTCCCGATGGCCACACAGTCCAGCGGATTCTCAGCAATAGTGACCGGCATGCCTGTCTCTTCCTTGATCAACATATCCAGTCCGCTCAGCAGCGCTCCTCCGCCGGCAAGCATTATACCCTTGTCCATAATGTCAGCAGCCAGTTCCGGAGGCGTCTTTTCAAGCGTATACTTGATAGCGTCGATTATCGAGTTTATGGGTTCCTTCAGCGCCTCGTTTATCTCGCTGGATGAAAGCGTAACGTTTTTGGGAAGCCCGGTTATCAGGTCTCTTCCCCTGACTTCCATGTATTCTTCCTTCGGTTTGAGGAAGGCATTGCCTATATTTATCTTGATCTGTTCGGCGGTCCTCTCGCCGATCATCAGGTTGTATTCCTTCTTTACGAAAAGTACGATCGATTCGTCAAATTCGTCGCCGGCAACCCTCAGCGATCTGCTTGTCACTATCCCGCCGAGTGAAATTACGGCAACTTCGCTGGTACCGCCTCCTATATCGACTATCATGCTGCCGGAAGGCTCTTCGACAGGCAGGTTGGCTCCTATCGCCGCCGCCATTGGCTCTTCGATAAGATAGGCCTCTCTTGCGCCTGCCGCCAGCGTGGCATCTTCGACGGCTCTCTTTTCGACTTCGGTAACGCCCGACGGAACGCAGATGACTACCCTGGGTTTTGAAATGAAGCCTGTACCCATGGCTCTTCTTATGAAATGCTTCAACATGCTCTGCGTAATGTCGAAATCGGCAATAACACCGTCTTTCATTGGCCTGATCGCCACGATATCGCCCGGCGTCCTGCCGATCATGTTCTTTGCGTCATCGCCGACTGCCAGTATCTCTCTCGTGTTCTTATTTATTGCGACGACAGAAGGTTCCCTGATCACGATGCCCCTGCCTTTTACATGGACCAGCGTATTGGCTGTCCCCAGATCTATTCCGATATCCTTTGCAAAAATTCCCATAATTATCCTCCCTACGTCTGCAAAGAACAGGACCGTTCTTCAGTCTACATCAGTCCCTGTTCTTTTAAACTTATGTACCTTCCGTCCCCAATGATAATGTGATCGAGGACCTTGATCCCCAGTATACTGCCTGCATTTACCAGCCTGTGTGTCGTTTCGATATCTTCCCTGCTGGGTTCCGGATCTCCACTGGGATGGTTGTGGACAAGCAGCATGCCGGAACAACCTGCCCTGACCGCTTCGCTGAATACCTCCCGCGGATGGACTATCGAAGCATTGAGGCTTCCTACCGATACGTTCAGATACTTGATTATGTGGTTCTTCGTATTCAGCAGGATCACCTTGAACACTTCCTTCTTAAGATGCCTCATCTCCTCCATCAGCAGCATGCTGACATCCGCCGGAGATTTGATCGTAACTTTATTATTGTTTATAAAAGAAGCGGATATCCTTTTCGACAGTTCCATGACCGCTTTTATCTGCACCGCTTTTACCCTTCCGATGCCTTTCACTTTCCGGAGTTCTTCCACGGATAAGTCATGGAGATGCGCTATCCCTCCCTTGTTTTCACCAAGCGACAGCAATCGCTGCGCCAGTGCCACTGACGTTTCTTCAGCGCTTCCCGTCCTGATGATCACTGCCAGAAGTTCAGCGTTCGACAGGAACTCAGGGCCGTACTTTTCCAGCTTCTCATAAGGTCTTTCACTAGCTGGTATATCCTTCATTCTAAGTCTGTATTCCATTTTGGTCAACCCCGCATTTCTTAAAAAATAATTACACATCACTCCTTTCATTGTACCATTTTTTACATTTATTTTCTACATTTTGGAAATTTTCGCTGTTCATCCGCAGGCCGAAACGCCAAATTCCTTCAACAGGCGATAGACCCGCCGTAAAGGAAGCCCGACGACATTTGAGTAACATCCGTCAAGGCTCTCGACAAAAATGGCCGCCCGCCCCTGGATGGCATAAGCGCCGGCTTTTCCGTACGGCTCGCCCGACGATATGTAAGCATCGATTTCCCTGTCAGTAATTTCGGAAAATCTCACCATTGTCACTTCATGATCGGTCCGTGCCTTGCCGTCCGAAGCATCGACCAGGCAAATACCGGTAACGACCTTATGTTCCCGCCCCTTAAGCTTATTGAGCATCCTTCGGGCGTCTTCCTCATCCCTGGGTTTGCCGAATATCTCATCATCACAGACGACTATCGTATCCGCACCGAGCACCAGTCCGCTCTCCAGCTTCGATGCCACAGCCATCGCTTTCATGTAAGCAAGCTGCTCTGTCTTCTGTTCCGGTGTTCCTGACAAGTCAGCATTCTCTTCATCTATGTTTCCCGGCACCACTTCGAAGGGTATCCCGACCTGGGCCAGCAGTTCCCTTCGCCTTGGCGACGCCGAAGCCAGTATTATCTTAGTCATAGGTTAAGGGACACTTCCAATTTCCTCACATTGACACTTCTACGGGTTTTCAAAAGGGGAAATTCCTCTTCAATCGAAGCCCGGCTTCCTGCAGAGGAGCGTCCACTGTCCTCCGGCTGGTCTCAGAAATGTCCCTTTTTTGATTCACCTTCCTTATCTCATGCCAAAGTTTGTCCTTCTGTCTCCTAATTATTTATCTTATCATAAAAATAAACAGATATAAATTAATTTCAATAAAAGGGAACATAAATAACGAACCTTTGTTATTCCGGAAAGTGGAAAAGAAAAAAGAGGAGTGGTAATAGGAAAAGGGACACTTCTCAACTGCGAAGTATTACTTCCTGCAGAGGAGTGTCCAGTGTCAGCTAATCAAAAAGGGACATTCCTCAACTCATGGAGCACTTCTTCCTGCAGAGGAGTGTCCATCGTAAGCTAAAGGAAAAGGGAC
>DAOSCC010000096.1:0-5795 GCA_035361135.1 Clostridiales bacterium
ACGTCATCCCCAGCACCTGGTATATTTCTGCTGTCGTCTCCGCGGCGCTGCCTTCTCCCTGGACCCGGACCAGGATTCCTTTCTCCCTGTAGTAGCTGATAAGCGGTTCCGTCTGGTCATGATAGGTCTCAAGCCTTTTCCTGACCGTCTCTTCCCTGTCGTCTTCTCTCTGTATCAGCTTTGCGCCGCAGTTTTCACATATGCCGTTTCGGGCCATTTCGCTGGTCCGTATGTGATATATCGAAGTACACTCAGGGCACACTCTTCTTCCTGAAAGCCTCTTTATTATCACATCGTCCCCGGCATGTATGTCAATGACCTTATCCAGCTTCGTGCCAAGTTCCTCAAGTATCCTGTCAAGGCTTTCAGCCTGCTGGATCGTGCGCGGGAAGCCATCCAGTATGAAGCCGTTTGCACAATCCGGCTCAGCAAGCCTGTCTTTGACTATGGCCACAGTGACTTCGTCGGGAACAAGAGCCCCGCTGTCGATGTACTGCTTCGCCAGCTTCCCCAGCGGGGTCTCATTCTTTATATTGCTTCTGAAAATGTCACCGGTTGAAATGTGCGGGATCTGCAGTCTCTTCGAGATAATGACTGCCTGTGTTCCTTTCCCGGCACCCGGCGCTCCCAATAGTACAAGTCTCATAATACGTTACACTCCGCTTTACTCAAGGAAACCTTTATAGTGTCTCATCAGCATCTGGGCTTCGATTGCCTGCACAGTCTCTATTGCAACTCCGACAAGGATCAGTATGGCTGTACCGCCAAACCATATTCCCTGGATCTTCGTGACGTTGCCGAGAATTATCGGAGCGATTGTCACCAGCGCAAGGAATATGCCGCCGAACCAAGTGACTCTGTTCAGCACTTTCGTGATATAGTCCGAAGTCGCTTTTCCAGGCCTGTACCCTGGTATGAAGCCGCCGTTCTTCTTCAGGTTGTTCGCGATCTCAACAGGGTTGAACTGTATCACTGAGTAGAAGAACGTGAAGAATATGATAAGCAAAGCGTAAATTATGATATATGCCAGGCTTCGTTCAGGATTCTTGAACAGCCTCACGAACCAGTTGTCTTTGTTTGCAAAGAACAGCGTTATGATAGTCGACGGAAGCATCATTATGGACATTGCGAAAATTATTGGCAGAACACCTGCGAGATTGACCTTTATCGGCAGATGTGTACTTTGACCGCCATACATCTTCCTGCCGACGACGCGCTTTGCATACTGGATAGGTATCCTTCTTTCAGCCTGCTGCACCCAGATGACTGCTGCGATCACGGCTATGAACAGTATTACTATACCGATTATGGCAAGTATGCCCCATACTCCGGTACCAAAATTGCCAAGCTGGTAATTGACGATTATGCCTTCCACCATCGAGGGCCCCCTGGATATGATACCGGCAAATATGATCAGCGATATACCGTTGCCGATACCATGCTCCGTGATCTGCTCACCGAGCCACATCAGGAACGCGGTACCTGCTGCGAACGAGAATACTACCAAAAGGAAGCTCCACACACTTCCGTTATCGATTATACCGCCATGCGGGAGCACAGTGAAATACAGGGCAACAGCCTGTACAATGCCGAGTATGACGGCTCCGTATCTGACATACTGCTGCAGGATCTTCTGACCTTCCTGTCCCTCCTTCTGGAGCTTTTCAAGGGCAGGTATGGCAACCGTCAGAAGCTGTATGATAATCGAAGCATTGATATACGGTGATATGCCCATAGCAAAAATCGATGCTATCTTAAATGCGCCGCCCGATACAATATCAACGACACTTCCGAGCGAGCCGAACATATCGATCAACCTGGAGAATGCCTCCGGGTCAAGACCCGGATTCGGTATACGGTTTCCGAACCTGAACACGATCAGCATTGCTATGGTAAACAGGATTTTCTTGCGAAGTTCCGGAATTTTCCATGCATTACGTATGGTCTGGAACATTTCGCCCATTTTATACCACCTCTTTCTTCCCTCCTGCAGCTTCTATCTTCTGGGAAGCTGTCCTGGTAAATCTGGCAGCCTGAACAGTGAGCTTCTTTGTGAGTTCACCGTTTCCGAGCACTGCTACGCCGTCATAGATCTCCTTGATCAGGCCTTTTTCCTTCAAGAGTTCTGCATTTACCACAGTACCGTCCTCGAACACATTCAGCGCCGAGACATTTATTTCAGCGTAAACCTTGGCAAATTTCTTATTATTGAATCCTCTCTTCGGTATCCTTCTGTAGAGAGGCATCTGACCGCCTTCAAAACCCGGCCTTACTCCGCCGCCGGAGCGTGCATTCTGACCCTTGTGGCCGCGCCCTGCTGTCTTTCCGTTACCTGATGCGTGCCCTCTTCCCTTCCTGTTCGGAAGCTTCCTTGCACCTTCTGCCGGTCGCAATTCGTGTAATTTCACTTTCAGCACCTCCCTTATATTTCTTCTACAGATACCAGATGAGATACCCTTTTGATCATCCCTCTGATCTGAGGGTTATCCTCATGTTCCACAAAATCTCTTATCTTCTTCAAACCAAGCGCTTCAACAGTAGCTTTCTGGTTCTTATTACACTTGCATGTGCTCTTTATTAATGTAATCTTCAGCTTTGCCACTGTAGTGTCCTCCTAACCCAATATTTCTTCCGGCTTCTTGCCGCGCAGTACGGCCACTTCCTCAACTGTTTTCAGTTGCCTCAGAGCCTCCATGGTTGCATTTACCATGTTGATCGGATTGTTGGATCCCAATGACTTGGTCCTTATATCACGAACTCCGGCCAGTTCGAGGACTGCTCTTACGGCACCTCCGGCAATGACACCGGTACCGGGGCCTGCCGGCTTGAGCAATACCTTTCCTGCTCCGTAATGTCCTATAACTTCGTGGGGTATGGTGGTATCTACGAGCGGAACCTTTATCAGGTTCTTCTTCGCATCATCTATACCTTTCCTGATAGCATCAGGAATTTCAGCTGCCTTTCCCATTCCTGCCCCAACATAGCCGTTTTCATCTCCGACTACTACAAGAGCACTGAAACGGAAGTTTCTGCCGCCCTTGACAACCTTGGCAACGCGGCCTATTTTAACGACCTTTTCCTTAAGATCCAGTGTTCCAGCATCGATACGCTGCAATTTCCATCCCTCCTAATTCAAACCTGGTTACTGTCGGTGCAGCCCGCTTAAAACTCAAGCCCGCCTTCTCTTGCGCCTTCTGCAAGCTCTTTCACTCTTCCATGGTACAGATATCCGCCTCTGTCGAATACAACCTTCTTTATCCCCTTCTCCAGTGCTTTCTGGGCTACCAGTTTGCCGACTTCCCTTGCTGCCTGTTTGTTGCCGCCGTAGGTAACCTTGTCTTTCAGCGACTGTTCCATGGTAGACGCTGCTACGAGCGTTGTTCCGGTTGTATCATCGATTATCTGTGCGTATATATGCTTTAAGCTTCTGAAAACATTGAGCCTCGGACGCTCGGGAGTACCGAATATCTTCTTGCGTACTCTCTCATGTTTTCTTTGCCTGATTTCATTTTTTCCAACCTTGATTATCATCTCTTCCTAACTCCCTCCTGCTTAGGATTTAGCACCGGTCTTGCCTGCTTTGCGCCTGATCACTTCGTTCTCGTACTTGATACCCTTGCCGAGATAGACCTCAGGTACTCTCTGTGCCCTTATCTTTGCGGCGAACTCTCCAACTGCCTGTTTATCGCAGCCCTTGACGACTATCTTGTTCGGGGCAGGCACTTCTACGGTTATACCTGCAGGCTCTTCCATTTCCACCGGATGCGAATAGCCAATGTTGAGTACCAGTTTATTTCCCTGTTTCTGGGCTCTGTAACCGACACCATTGATCTCAAGCGCCTTCTCAAAACCCTTTGTGACACCTTCCACCATATTGTTGATAAGTGTCCTCGTCAATCCATGGAGGGACTTGTGGATCTTTTCATCCGAAGGCCTTGATACGATGATCTGGTCTCCCTCTTTCTTAATGGCCATGTCCTTGTGCATTTCCTTGGTCAAAGTTCCCTTTGGACCCTTTACTGTAACAACATTGTCTTTGATATCTACATTCACACCTGCCGGTATATCAATAGGTTTCTTGCCTATCCTTGACATCAAAGCACCTCCTGTTCTTGAGATTATGAGCCCTCTTTAGGAAATGTCCGCGAGAGCCCTTTTCAGATATTCAGTGCGAACCAATCCATATATGAATTTCCGCCGTCGATTCGCAGATACATTGTAAATCAAACTACCATATAAAAGCAAGCACTTCTCCGCCTACGCCTTCGGCTCTTGCCTTCTTGTCAGTCATCACGCCCTTGGATGTGGAAATGACTGCAATGCCAAGCCCGCCGAGTACCTTCGGCAGTTCGTCCTTCTTGGCATAGACCCTAAGTCCGGGTTTGCTTATCCTCTTTATCCCTGAAATGACGCTCTGCTTGTTGCCTGTATATTTGAGGAATATCCTGATAATGCCCTGCTTGCCGTCTTCTATGAACTCGACATCCTTGATGTAGCCTTCGTCCAACAGTATACGAGCCATGTCCTTTTTGATATTGGATGCCGGAATGTCGACCGATTCGTGTTTTGCCGAGCTTGCATTCCTGATCCTGGTCAGCATATCGGCGATAGCGTCTGTTATCTGCATGTTTTCAACCTCCTCCCAAAACTGATTACCAGCTGGCTTTCTTAACTCCCGGTATTTGACCTTTGTAAGCCAGAACCCTGAAGCACAGGCGGCAAATCCCGAACTTCCTCATGTATGCATGAGGCCTGCCGCAGATCTGGCATCTGTTGTAAGCCCTGGTACTGTATTTTGGAGTTCTTTTCTGTTTTACGACCAACGATTTCTTCGCCACGTATATCCTCCTTCCACCACTCTCTACCTGTTCGCAAACGGCATTCCCAGAAGCTTCAGGAGTTCTCTCGCTTCCTCGTCCGTTTTGGCAGTGGTAACAAATACGATATCCATTCCCCTTGCTTTATCTACCTTGTCGTATTCGATCTCAGGGAATATGAGCTGGTCCTTGACGCCAAGCGTGTAGTTCCCTCTCCCGTCGAATGAATTGGGATTTACTCCCCTGAAGTCTCTGACACGCGGCAGAGCAGCGTTGAACAGCTTGTCGACGAAATCATACATTTTGTCGCTGCGGAGCGTAACTTTGCACCCTATGTTCATACCCTGCCTCAGTTTGAAATTCGAGATGGATTTCTTTGCTTTGGTCACAACCGGTCTCTGTCCTGTAATGATCATCAGATCATTAACTGCAGCATCCATAGCTTTGGGATTTTCCTTTGCCTCGCCGACTCCCATGTTTATTACTACCTTTTCAAGTTTTGGGATCTGCATCGGGCTCTTATATTTAAACTTTGCCGTCATTGCCGGTCTTACTTCGTTGATGTATTTATCCTTAAGCCTTGACATCAGACATTAACCTCCTTTCAAGAAGCATATGTTATTCTTCTGCTGCTTCCTTCTGTGTGTCTATTACCTCGCCGCATCTTTTGCATACACGGTCTTTCTGCCCGTTCTCACGGATGACTTTGGCTATCTTGGTCGGGCTTTTGCATCTTGAGCATACCAGCATGACCTTCGAACTGCTGATCGGCGATTCCTGGCTTATTATTCCGCCCTCCTGCAGCCTTCCCCTCGGTTTTCTGTGTTTCTTGGTTATATTAACGCCTTCAACGATTACAGTCATATCATCGGGGTTAACAGCAAGAACCTTGCCCTTTTTGCCCTTATCCTTGCCAGAGAGAACATATACCATATCCCCGGTTTTTACATGTACCTTGTTTGCCACTTTAGCCGCCTC
>DAOSCC010000096.1:5805-8687 GCA_035361135.1 Clostridiales bacterium
GATGCTATATTTCGGTCATGTGTCAAGCGACACTGAACATTCCGTTCAGATAACCTCCGGTGCGAGTGACAGTATTTTCATGTATTCCTTGTCTCTCAGTTCTCTCGCAACAGGTCCGAATATACGTGTCCCTCTAGGATTTTTGTCTTCCTTTATGATAACTGCTGCGTTTTCGTCAAACCTGATATATGAACCGTCCGGTCTTCTGACTCCCTTTTTGGAACGAACTATAACAGCTTTGACAACTTCGCCCTTTTTCACAACTCCGCCGGGTGTTGCATTTTTAACTGAGCAAACAATAACGTCTCCTATATTTGCATATTTCCTCTTGGAGCCTCCGAGCACCTTTATACACATCAGTTCCTTGGCTCCGGTGTTGTCTGCTGATTTCAGTCTCGTCTGGACCTGAATCATACCGGTACCTCCTTCCAGTTACTTCGAAATACTGCTGTCAACGAGCCTTTTCAACAATCTCGACGAGTCTCCACCTTTTATCCTTGCTGAGCGGGCGGGTCTCCATCACCTTGACCTTGTCGCCTACCCGGCATTCGTTGTTCTCATCGTGTGCCTTCAGCTTATAAGTCCTCTTAACGATCTTTTTGTACAAAGGATGCTTTACGCTGGTCTCTATCGCAACGACGATGGTCTTATCCATCTTGTCACTGACTACCTTGCCTATCCTGGTTTTCCTCAATCCTCTTTCAGCCAAGCAGGATTCCTCCTTTCATTAAGCCTTTGCACTTTTTATTTCTCTTTCCCTCATCACGGTCTTGACTCGGGCTATATTCTTCTTGACATCCCTGAGCTTCATCGGGTTTTCCAGTTGGTTCGTCACAAGCTGGAAACGAAGTTTAAAAAGCTCAGACTTAAGTTCATTCAGTTCCTTCTGCAGTTCTTCCTGCGTCATATTTCTCAACTCACTGGCTTTCATTCGTTTCACCACCCATTTCTTTCTCGCGGGCTATGAACTTGCACTTCATAGGGAGCTTGTGCATGGCGAGCCTCATAGCTTCTCTTGCCGTTTCCTCCGGTACCCCCGCGATCTCAAATAATACTCTTCCGGGCTTCACAACTGCAACCCAGTACTCCGGTGAACCCTTACCGCTTCCCATACGGGTCTCGGCCGGCTTCTTCGTGACCGGCTTGTCAGGGAATATCTTTATCCAGACCTGACCGCCTCTTTTCGTAAAACGTGTCATTGCTATCCTGGCAGCTTCTATCTGGTTGCTCGTTACCCAGGCGGGCTCGACGGCCTGCAGACCATATTCGCCGTATGCAACGTAATTGCCCCTGGATGCGATACCTTTCATTCTGCCCCTGTGTACTCTCCTGCGTTTAACCCTCTTCGGCATCAACATTACTTATCGCCCCCTTCTGCCTTGTTATCCTTCTTAACGGCCGGAAGCACTTCACCTTTATATATCCACGTCTTTACTCCGAGTTTTCCGTAAGTCGTGTTTGCTTCGGCGAAACCATAATCTATATCCGCTCTAAGTGTCTGCAGCGGGATGGTCCCTTCGTGATAATGCTCTGTCCTTGCTATTTCAGCACCGCCAAGCCTTCCTGAAACGGCGGTCTTGATACCTTTTGCTCCCAGTTTCATGGCTCTTGCCATCGCCTGTTTCATCGCTCTTCTGAAAGATATCCTCTTTTCAAGCTGTGCGGCGATGTTCTCGGCGACGAGCTGGGCATTGATCTCGGGAACCTTTATTTCAGTAATATTGATCAGGACGTTCCTGCCGGTGAGACCTTCGATCTCCTTGCGCAGCTCTTCTATACCCTGGCCGCCCTTGCCAATGACTATGCCAGGTTTTGCAGTGTGGACATTTATCTTGACCTTGTTTGCGGCTCTCTCTATTTCGATCCTCGCAACGCCTGCGGCATAAAGCCTGTTTTTGATATACTCTCTTATTTTGTGGTCTTCAACCAGGTACTCGCTGAAGTTTTTATCGCTTGCATACCATTTGGTATCCCAATCCTTGATTATACCGATTCGCAATCCATGCGGATTTACCTTCTGGCCCATCATCGAACCTCCTTCTTAGCGTATTGCCGACCCTTATCTTTCCTTCACTACCACTGTGATGTGACTGGTCCTCTTGCGTATCCTGTATGCGCTTCCTCTTGCCCTGGGCTGTATCCTCTTCAGAGTCGTGCCCTGAGTTGCATATGCTTCCGCTACATAAAGCGCATCTCTGTTGAGGTCGTTATTGTTCACAGCATTGGCCTCTGCTGATTTAAGAAGCTTGTAAATCAGCTCGGAAGCAGCTTTCGGTGTATATCTCAAGATAGCATAAGCTTCATCGATGCTCTTGCCTTTGATAAGATCCAGAACTATCTTTGCCTTCCTGTCGGAGATCCTTGCATGCCTGAGGATGGCTCTGCCTTCATCCTTGCCTATCCCGAGTATCTTCCTCTCCTTCTTTGTAAGCAGCGCAGGTTTCTGAAACTGTCTGCTGGTCTTGTTATATTGTTCCAGTATCTGATCCTTGTTCTTCAAAAGCTCTTCTTTGGACAAAACCTTCTTTTCCAACTGGAATTCCTCCTTTCGGCATTAAGCTTGTTCGTGCACGTAAATCGCTGTGTCGGCACTGCGCCGGGGCTTGCAGCTTCAGATGCTCCTGCGCCCGTACGGTCCGTCGTTGCTGCAGAAAACATCATTTGCCGTATGCGACCGGCTTATTTCAATGCTGTCGACTTCTCCGTGTGATGTCCGTGCCCTCTGAATGTCCTGGTCGGTGCAAATTCACCCAGCTTATGCCCTACCATTTCCTCAGTTATATAAACCGGCACATGCTTTCTGCCGTCATGAACTGCAATAGTATGCCCTACCATCTGAGGGAATATCGTTGACGCCCTGGACCAGGTCTTTATGACCTTCT
>DAOSCC010000097.1:0-8669 GCA_035361135.1 Clostridiales bacterium
AATTTGCCGGTACTGCCCGTTGCGGCATCGGTTCCGTCATTGAACAAATCCCCGCCAAGGACGTTGACATTGATGCTGTCTGCAAGCCCGATCTGATAATATATCTGTTCTGTATTGCTGACATCCACGGCAAATGTCCCATCGTCATTAAGCAGTTTCTGGTCTGTCTTGAAACCGGTAAAGATATAGCGTCCGGCATATGCCGAGTTGCCGAGATTGATAAGCTGCGTCCTGAGCTGTATGAGCTCGTTCTTGGTTGCCTGCAGATCCTCCGGGCTCTCAATAGCATCGCTGCCTACGATAAGCTCCCTGACTCTCTGGAATATGTCTCCTATGTCGCTTAGCGTCGACTCGGTTATATCAAGCCATGACCTGGCATCTTTCAGGTTCCTCTGGTACTGCTGTATCTCCGCCACATCAGTACGTAGCTTCAGCGCCCTCGCAGCAACGACCGGATCATCGGAAGGCACCTGTATCTTCTTTCCGGTAGCAAGCTGCGCCTGGTATTTGTCCATCCTTGTCAGGTTGTTGCCGATGTAATTAATCATATTATTGATCAGCATATTGTTCGTTATCCGCATTACATAAACCTCCTGAGCAAATCACAGAATGAATCAAGCCAAACCTTGCAAATACTGCTGCCGAAATTCCTGCTTATACAAACAATCCGTTGATCAGGGTCTCATATACCTCATTCATCGTCTGTATCATCTTTGCCGCCGCATTGTACGCGTGCTGGAATTTCACCAGGTTGGCCATCTCTTCGTCCATCGAAACGCCCGAATTGGAAAGCCTCCTGTTTTCGATCTGGTTGACGACGGCCTTCTGGTTCATACTGAAATTTCGGGCCTGCTGCGAATCAATGCCCAATGTGGTCACAAGGGACTTCATGAAGTCTTCCGGAGCCCCTTCTGAAAACATGTCCGAATTCCTCCTGAAACTGAGCAGCACATTCAGCACTTCGATATTCCCGGCTTCGTACTGTGTGTCCGACGCGGCTATCAGGTTATAGTCGCCGAGTATATCAGCGCTGACGCAGAAATTCTTTGCCGTGATTTTTTCATATGCGGCATATATTAAAGCCGGATCCGACTCGCCGTTCAGGAATTCGTCCGACGACAGCACTTTCCCGTTTTCGTCGGTCATGGTAAAGAAGCGAATGCCTGTCAAATCTGAGTTATAGCCGTATCCAGAGGAATGGCCTGTGCCGAATTCACCCGGATCGAATTCCCTGTCGCCGTCCAGGTCGATATATCCTTCATTGAACGCACGGGCAAAGACCCGTACGAATTCGTTCAGTTTCTTTATGTAGTAAGGCACTCCTTTGTAGTTTGGCGAAACAAGCCCGTTGTCAGGATTCACGCTGCCTTCGTTGCCGTCGCGGAGGTCCAGCAGGCCTCTCAATTCTCCGCCTTTTACGTTGAGCTTGTTGCCGTCGGCCCATTTTACTTCATATAGGTTGGGGATGTCCTCCTGGTTGACCATTTTATCATCAGGCCTTTGCTCCAGCGCCAGCTTGCTGACGCTGAAATGGTCCACCAGCGCCTTGCCGCTGACTGTGATGACAAAATGCTTGTCCTCTCTTCCGTCAGGCGTGTATCCTACGACAATTTCGTTGGCTTCGATGTTGATTATCTTCGAAAGCCTGTCCACCAGGACGGTGCGCTGGTCCCTCATGTCATTTGCCGTATTGCCGCTCAGTTCCGTTATATATATCTGCCTGTTCAGTTGCTGTATCTGTACAGCAAGCGAGTTGATCTCTTCCACCTTGGTCTGTATCCTGTAGTTTATGTCATATTGCAGTTCCTCGAGTTTCGTTGCCAGGTTGTTGAAGAATTTTGCCAGCGTAACGCCGTTCTGCCTCACAAGCGACCTGACGGCAGCGCTGCTCGGATCCTTCGACAGTTCCTGCAGTGAATCGAAGAAGCTGCTCATGATCGCAGTGAACCCGCTGTCGGAAGGTTCGTTGAACAGGACCTCCAGGTTCTTGAGTATCTCATCTTTTACGCTCCATTCGCCGTATGACGGGTTCTCGCCCCAATACTTGAAATCCAGGTACTCGTCACGGATCCTTTCCACTCCTATAACTTCCGCTCCAGTCCCCAGCATGCCTGTCCCGTCGAGAAGGGCCATGGGCCTGGAAGCCACCTGGATTGCCTGCTGCCTCGAATAGCCCGGTGTGTTTATATTGTTCAGGTTATGATTTACGATATCCAGGTTCCGCTGGGCGGCGAAAAGCCCGCGGACCGCCACATTAAGTCCGAAAAATGATCCACTCATCTATTATCACCTGCCTGTCAGACCCATTCTGTTCACTACGGTCTCCATCATCGAATCTATTATGTTCAGCACTCTCGATGCTGCATCATATGCAAATTTGAATTTCAGCATGTTCGTCATTTCTTCATCCATCGAAACCCCCGCTATCGCTGTCCGCTGCATATCGATGGCCTGCACCAGGTTCTGCTGGCTTCCGGTGATGTTCACCGCTTCTGATGCTTTGTTTCCAACGGTGAGTATGATGTACTGGTAATAATCATCGATGCTGACAAGCCCCGTTTTGCTCGTTATCAGGGCTTTGTTCCTCAGGTTCGCGATTTCCAGCGCTATGGTGTTGTCCCCAGCCATGCCCGTTTTCGATGCCGCTATTACAGACAGGTCGGAAAGATTGGGGTTAAGCGTGATATTGCCCATCTGCAGCGGTTTAGCCGGGTTGATGGCCACAAAGATGTCTTCGCCGTATTCGGGCGGGTCCTTTATGTTCATGCCGCTTTTGTGCAGGTTGTTGATTTCATTCAGCATCACGCTGATGAGCGTATTGAGCTTGTTTTTGACGTCTGAAACTATATTCATCGTGTCTTCGGAAGTCACGCCGCCGGATACAGGTATTTCACCCCTGGATTCCATAAGGCCTTTCAGTATGCCGCTCTTGACCGGCACTTCTATGTCCGTGCCCGCCAGTTTGGCCACGTAAAAGATATCGCCGGGATTGCGTTCCTCCGCGTAAAGATCCGTACTGATACCCCTCTGGACCAGGAAATACCCTCCCAGCGTGATATCTACCTGGCCATCCTGCATTTCGATAACATTCACATCGGCCAGCCGTGTAAGCCTGTCTATAAGCTTGTTGCGCTGGTCCCTGTAATCGGCGGCCGTATCGCCCGAAACCTCGTTCTTTAATATCGTTACATTGAGTTCGGCGATTTCCCTCGTGATCTCGTTTATCTCGCCGATCCTGACGGCGATCTCGTTGTTCAGGTCATTCTGCAGCCTGTCCAGCTGTTCGCCCAGGTGGTTTACATACTGGACCAGCGCCTCGCTCCTCTGCCTGACCAGTGCACGAACCGTCAGGCTGTCGGGTTCCTTGGCCAGTTCCTGCCATGCGTCCCAGAACTGGTTAAGTATGTTTTGCAGGCCGGATTCCATCGGCTCGCCCAATATAGCCTGCAGATCGATGAATGTCTTCTGGCGTGTCTCCCAGTAACCAAGGGCGGAGTTCTCCTTCCTGTACATATTGTCGAGGAAGGTGTTCCTGATCTGCCTGATCTCCTGGATATCCGCGCCAAGCCCGACCTGCATGAGCCCGCCGCGCGTCAGCACGGTATTGACAGGCCCGTTCTTGATCATGGCCTGTTGCCTGACATATCCGGGCGTATTGACGTTAGCGATATTATGACCTGTCACATACAGCCCGCGCTCATTGACCGTAAGGCCCGACCGGGCTATTTCGTAACTGGCGAAGCTCACTCCAGTATGCCCTCCTGTAACCTCAGAATTTTACATCGAAAAAGTTCCTTTTTCCCGGATCGTTTGACTGGCCGGATTTGCCGTATATGTCCCCCGGAGATCCGACATTTGAAAGGACATTGACCGAAAAATTTATATAATCGAGAGAGTTCTTTATCAGCCTGGCATTCAGGTCATTCGAATTTCTCAGATCACTGAAGATACCGGTCAGCTTTTTCTGGCATTCAGCCAGTTCTTTTGACTGGTCCTTCGGAAGCACTTTTTCGAGTTCCGTGACAGTGATGCTGTCAGCGTCCATCCCGATCTCTTCCGAAAGCTTTTCGACGATTTTCTCGCGGTTCCCCTCCAGCTTGGCAAGCCGGAGGATCATTGACTGTTCGACCTTTGTGATGTTCTCAAGTTCGGTGACCTTTCCCTGGACGATCACATCCGTTTTCTCATGAGAAAGTTTGAGCAATGCTTCATATATTGCTGCTTCATTATCAAGTATCTCTATCAGCGTTTTCACCATATCGGTATCCAAAGTACCACCACCTGACCATGCCGTTTCCGGAAAAAAGAAAGGAGCTTTTTACTCCTCCGGATCGTCATGCTTTCCTGTCAAAAACACTCCTTATTACCTTGTCGGCTATGTCACGCCCTTTTACATCGTACTGGCCTGTCTCGTTCCTCCCGGCGATATCGTCGACCTTGTCCTGCCGGATATCAGGCACTTCCCTCAATGCCCTGAATACCGCCTGGAAATCCTTGGCCTCACTGGAGATCGACAGGACATCCTTTCTGGATGCGACACTTCCGGTACTTCCGACTCTGTTTACTTTCTTTTGTGAACCATATATACCGGTTATCTTTGGCACATCTCCTGGTATCCTCATTTTAACCACTCATCCTTAATTATCTGATTTCTTTTCGATTCAAATAGTATATCGGAACAATGTATCCGTTTATTAACTGGCAAATTCTTTTTATAGCGAAATTATTTATCCCTTTCATATTCCTTGTTCAGATATCTCAGCCCCAGCGACCTTCTGTCCGCGGTGCCCCTGCTGTCCAGGTCCAGCTTCATCTGGTCTGCAGCCGATTTGAATCCCGATGCCAGGATCCTTTCACATTCCGGGCAGTACCTGCCTGTCTTAATGGCTTTCCCGCAGTTTTCACATTCCAGCAGCAAATTGCCGTCATCATTTGCTATTTCCAGCCTTCCTTCTCTCAGGAACCTTTTTATCATTTCTACGCTGACTTCCAGTTCGGTTGAGACCTGGGTCAGGCTGGCGCCGGGATTCTCATAAAGGTATTTCTTTATCTTCTGGAAATCCTCTTCTTCCTTTTCCCTGCACGCCGGACAGATAGGCGCTCCTCCTATGTAATTGAAAATTTTACCGCATTTTCTGCAATTCCTGACATCTGGCATAAAAACCCCTCCCTCATCTACTTTCTTCCTGTGGCAACTACTACGGCGAACACCTTCACGGCACCCGCCTGCTTCAGCACCCTGCTGCACTCTTCCAGTGTAGAGCCTGTGGTCAGTATGTCGTCGACCAGCAGGATCGACTTACCCTTTACTTTTTTAGGTGATTTTACAGAAAAAGCACCTTTGACGTTCTGGTTCCTCTTCTGTCTGTCCAGGAGGCTCTGTGCCTCTGTATACCGTTCTCTTTTCAACACTTTTGAGCATTCCGGCAGTCTTATTATCCTGCTCAGGGCTTTCGAAATCAGGTACGCCTGGTTGTATCCCCTGATAAACTCCTTGTGCTTGTGCAGCGGTACGCTCATGACCATATCGTACTGGCTGATATTCGTCAGCTTTTTCAGCTTGTCGGCGATCAGCTTCGCATAGGTCATGTAATATCCGGGCTTGTTGTAAAATTTGAACCGGATCAGCGATTCTTTCACCATACCGGTGTAATCGAATACGCTCAATGCTCCGTCGCAGTGACCTGCTTCATCTTCCTGGCTCGTCCTGATAATTGCGCTTCCTGAGAATGGCAGCTTGCCGTAGCATGAACCGCATATATGGATAATTGCGTTGTAATCCAGCAATTGCTGGCAGAAGATGCATCTGGGAGGATATATCAGGTTTACTATGCTTTCAAACATCTTCAATTGCCGTCAGCCCGCTTTCGTCATATTATATCGGCATATTCCGAAAAAGTTTTTAGCTTGTCGGCAAGACCGGAATAACGCAAGGTCTCTCTTTTGTTTCCTACCATTCCGAGAAGGACGTCTTCTTCGCCTACCAGGACGACCATCTCTTTCGCCCTTGTCACGGCTGTGTAGAGCAAATTCCTTGTCATTAGTACTTCCGGCCCGGGAATGATCGGCATGACGACAACAGGAAATTCCGAGCCCTGGCTTTTGTGTACGGTGACGGCAAATGAAGGCTCCAGTTCATCGAGGATGCTGTAATCATAAACAACGAGCCTGTCATCATCGAAAAGGACGATTACCTTCATTTCTTCGTCATCTATCTCGGCGACCGTCCCCATATCGCCGTTGAAAACTCCGGTCCCGTCGATCCCTGAATTGCCCGGTTTCTCCCAGCGGAGGCTGTAGTTGTTCTTTATCTGCATCACCCTGTCGCCTTCCCTGAGAGTATACACCCTGGATACTTTCTCCGCCTTTTTCCCGTCCTGCGGATTCAGGACCTTCTGCAGTTCGATATTCAGGTTGACCACGCCCGCCGGCCCTTTTTTGGTCGGAGAAAGCACCTGGATATCCTTCATCGGATCAAGGCCGTAAGTATCAGGCAGCCTTCTGACGCAAAGGTCTATGACCGTACGCAGTATATTTTCCTGTCCGCTTCTTGGCAGGAAGAAAAAATCCTTGTCCTTCGCGTTGAGTATCGGGGCTTCGCCCCTGTTTATCCTGTGCGCGTTCACTATGATCAGGCTTTCTTCCGCCTGCCTGAATATCTCGGTAAGCCGAACGGTCTTTATGCCGCTGCAGCTTATTATATCATGGAGCACGCTGCCCGGTCCCACGGACGGGAGTTGGTCCGCATCTCCCACAAGGACAAGCCTCGCTCCAGGCGATATCGCTTTCAGAAGGTGATGCATCAGAATTATGTCCACCATGGACATCTCATCTATGATCACCGTATCCGCCTCCAGCGGATTCGCTTCATTCCTCTGGAATACCAGTTCGCTTTCATCATCGGCATAACCTATTTCAAGAAGCCTGTGAATGGTCTTCGCTTCATAGCCGGTCGCTTCGGTCATCCTCTTCGCCGCTCTTCCGGTAGGTGCCGCAAGGGCAGCCCTGTATCCGTACTCTGACAGCAGCCGCAATATACATTTGATAATAGTCGTCTTTCCGGTGCCGGGGCCGCCGGTTATGACCATCACGCCGTTACGCATCGCCTCGCGCACTGCTTCCCTTTGCTTCCGGTCAAGCTGTATTCCTTCCCTCTCTTCAAAGTCCCTTATCTTTTCGTCCAGGTCCTCAAAGTCCCTGGCATGGCTTGTCCGCGACAAACTCAACAGCCGTTTGCATACGCCGGTTTCCGCGGTGTAGAATGCGGACAGGTAAACATTGCTGCCATCCTCGGTCTTTTCAGTACATACGGCCTTGTCAAACACGAGGGATACCAGTGCGTCCTCGATATCGACTTCAGGAATCCCCAGCAATTGGGATGTGTACATTTTCACCATGTTTTCGGGCAGGTATGTATGTCCGTTGGAGGCCGCGCGGCTCAATATGTACCTGATCCCGCTCCTGATCCGGAAGAGGGAGGCAGGGTCGACTCCGAGCCTCATCGCTATCCTGTCGGCTGTTTTGAATCCTATCCCGAAAACATCCTCGCAAAGCCTGTACGGGTTCTCCCTGATCATCTCAACGGACTTGTTCCCATACGCTTTGAATATCCTGATGCAGACCGAAGGACTCACCCCGTATTCCTGCAGGAACATCACCACGTCCTGCAATCCCCTGTGTTCGTTCAGAGCCTGTCCGATGTCCATTGCCTTGGCAAGGCTTATGCCTTTTATTTCGGATAAACGCTCAGGTTCATTGCTGATAACATCCAGGGCGGACGTGCCGAACCGTTCCACTATTTTTCTGGCGGTAACAGGCCCTACTCCCTTTATTACGCCGGACGCCAGGTATTTCTCTATCGATTCGGCAGTGTGGGGCAGCACCTTTTCATACATCTCCACCTTGAACTGGTCGCCGTAGTCGGGATGCTTCACCCATCTGCCGTTTGCCTTTATGGTCTCACCTTCGTTTACAAACGGCATATATCCTACGGCCGTGATGATCTTCCCGCCGGAAGCTATCTCACATACCGTATAGCCGTTTGCTTCGTTCTTGTATATGATCTCTTCGATAACGCCTTCAACCAATGCCGGATCCATTTTATCCACGCTTCGAAACCTGTGCACGTATGGGTTTCCAATTTTTTAGTTATTACTTATAGTATATTACACTTTCACCGGGGTGAAAAGAGCGCAGGGGCCCGGCAGAAACACAAAGGCAGCGCATCAGTGGCAGCCTGATGCAAATTCTGCCAGGACTTTGTCCATCTCGTCGATCCTGCGGATTTCGATGCACGGATATGCCTTCTGCAGCTTTTCCAGCAGCCTGTATGTATTGTCGGAAGAACCCGCATCCGCGATGATGAGTTTCGCATCGGACAGAAGCCTGGCTGCCAGTTCTTTTTTTACTGCATTCCGTACTATATACTCGATGTGCTCTTCTGAGTCACGGACAAGCAGTATGACCCTTACCCTGGGGCGGCGCCCTCTTACCCTGCAGTGTATCGATTCGGCAATACCGGAAATAAGCATCAGAAGTCCATATATTGCCAAAATGTAGGTCAGGCATAATATAGCCTCGTACAGCATCAAACCGCCTCCATATAATTCCAGGTTATATAATATGCACCATATATCGAAATGTTACCTGGACTCTGGTTAATCGTATGG
>DAOSCC010000098.1:0-8649 GCA_035361135.1 Clostridiales bacterium
AATGCCGAGCAGGACAGGCATATAACCTCGCGATTATACGGCGGAAACCACGAAACGAGGATACAGCAGGAAATACTGCTCGGCATAGGGGGAGTCAGGGCACTGGAAGCCCTCGGCATCAGGCCGACGGTCTACCATATGAACGAAGGCCATTCGGCTTTCCTGTGCTTCGAACTTATCAGGCGCAGCATGATAAAATACAATATCGGTTTCCATGAAGCCATGGAGCTTGTTTCTCCGTCGCTGGTATTCACGATCCATACGCCGGTGCCGGCAGGTATAGACGTGTTCCCGCATGACGCTATGGATATGTATTTTACGTCGTTCAGGGAATCCCTGGGCGTCAGCCGGGAAGAATTCCTCGCCCTTGGCCGGGATCCGGGCAACCCCTACGGTTTCAACATGGCTGTCCTGGCTATGAAAATGGCTTCGGGCAGGAACGGCGTAAGCAAACTCCACGGTGCCGTGACAAGGCGCATGTTCAGCGGCCTGTGGCCGGGTGTTCCGGAGGATGAGGTGCCTGTGACACATGTCACCAACGGCATCCATACTCTTACATGGCTTTCCCCAGACCTGCGGAAACTCTTTGACAAATATCTGCCGGAAGGATGGGAAAACAGGATATATGAACGCAGCACATGGAAGTTTGTCGAAAATATACCGGATGAGGAACTCTGGGAAACCCATCTGAGTCTTAAGAAAAGTATGGCGGAGTATGTGAACGCCAGGATACGTTCCGGCCAAATGTCCGCCTGGGAGATGAAGCAGTGCATGCCCATCGACCCTGATGCGCTCACGATAGGATTTGCCAGAAGATTTGCGACATATAAACGGGCAGCGCTGATTTTCAGGGACATCGACCGGATCCGGAAACTGTTCGGCAGGGAAAACGCCCCGATCCAGATCATATTTGCCGGGAAGGCCCATCCGGCCGATAAACCGGCACAGGATCTGATAAAGTATATAAACGATATTTCCGGACAGGAAGGCTTCAGGGGCAAAGTAGTGCTGCTTGAAAACTACAACATGGCGCTGGCGCGCAGGCTCATCCAGAGTGTCGACGTGTGGCTCAACAACCCGCGGATGCCCCTGGAAGCAAGCGGCACCAGCGGCCAGAAGGCCGGCCTCAACGGCGTCCTCAACTTCAGCGTGCTGGACGGCTGGTGGCGGGAAGGTTATAACGGGCAAAACGGCTGGGCTATCGGGACCGAAGAAATATACCCGGATGAGTCTTGCCAGGACAAAGCAGACAGCGACTCTTTGTACGAAACGCTTGAAAACAGTATAATCCCGCTGTATTATCAAAGAAATGAAAAGGGTATCCCGACCGGCTGGGTCAGGATGATGAAGGAATCAATAATGTCGCTGGCGCCATATTTCAGCACCCACCGGATGCTGCAGGATTATATGGCGAAACTGTACGTGCCCGCCATGCGGATGGTTTGCAGTATCTCCGGCGGCGACGGCGCGGACTGTCAGAAGATTATACAGTTGGCACAGTGGAAGCAGCATGTCCGCAGCAATTGGCACCTTGTGAATATCAAACGCGGCGGATGGCGGGCTGACGGACCCGGTGCAGGTGCCGCTGTCGGTACTGCGGCAAACGGCGCTGAAAGTGACGAGGCGGGTTCCGGCCCATATTCCGGGACTGATGCGGTGTCCGGTACCGGGGCCTGCTCGGGGACAGACGCCGACATTACGTCTTTCTCCGGCTGGAAAACCACGCTGGAAGCGGTCGTATCGCTGGGAGAGCTTAAGCCGGAGGACGTGAGTGTCGAGCTGTATTATGGTATCATAGGAGATGAAGGTGAGATAATTAATGGCATGCACCTGCCGATGCAGTTGCGCGGCGAAGCCGAGGGCGGCACATACATATATTCGGCCGACCTGTGTCTCACCGGCGGAGGCGAGTATGGATACCAGTTCAGGGTATTCCCTCGACACCCGCTGTTAACAGACAAATTCGGACTTGGACTCGTAAAATGGGCTGAGCATTGAGCGGAACCAGCCGGACTTTGGATACAGGGTCGACTGGAAATCAACTGAGATCCACCGAACTGTCAGTCGGACTTTGATGAAAAACAGTTGGACTTTATAAGTCGGACTTTGACCGGAAACAATTCCGAACGCTTATGTAACTCCATGGAGGACGTAATGCAAAAGAAAGCTTTCACGATATTTCTTGCAATTGTCTTTATTCTGACGTGCTCTGTTGGTGTGTGCTTTGCAGATAATGAAACCACAGCTCCCGTTACTGCAGGCGCCGGTCCGGCTGCTCAGAACAACGCCTCAGGAGCCGGCAACACAGCCTCCGGTACCGAAGGCAAAGAATCACGTGCTGAAGACATGGGCCGCGGCGCCGCAAGCATGGTGCCAACTCCCGAAATCAGCGCACCTTCCGCCCTGCTTATGGAGGCGGAGACCGGACAGATACTTTATGAAAAGAACATCAACGCTCCTCTGCATATATCAGCTGCCAATAAGCTCATGACAATACTTGTTGCAATAGAAAACGGCAATTTGTCCTCCTATGTCACGGCGAGTTCCGAGTCGGTCAACACCGAAGGGTCGACGCTCAGTCTCGCTGTCGGTGAGAAATACCTGCTGGGCGACCTGCTGAGCGCCGTAATGCTGACTTCCGCCAACGACGCGGCTATCGCGGTCGCCGAGCATGTTTCTTCCGGCGATATCGGCAAGTTCGTCGACCTGATGAACAAAACAGCCGAAAAGCTGGGGATGAGCGATACGCATTTCTCCAATCCGACCGGTCTGTATGATGAAAGCCAGTACACGACGGCACGGGACATTGCGCTGCTTGTGAGGTATGCCATAGCGAATCCGCAGTTCAATACGCTGTTCACATCCAAGGTGAAGCTGTGGAGTGACAAGAATAAATCGAGCCTGCTGACAAGTCCTTTCAGACTGTTCTGGGAATATGACGGGATCCTGGGCGGCAAGACGGGGTACAACACCAGGGAAAAGCAGACTGTAATAAGTACTGCGTCGCGTTCGAACCTGAAGCTGATCAGCATAGTTCTCGATGCCCCGGAAGAAACGATGTTTACTGATACCAAAACGCTCCTGGACTATGGTTTCAATAATTTCCGGAAGAGTACGCTGGTAAGCAAAAACGACGTCATAAAGACCGTCGAATTTGAAGGGCACGAGGTCAGGCTTATCAGCCAGAGTGACATAATGTATGTCCACCCTTTGGGCGAAAGCTACATCAAGGACTTCAACGTCAATGTGGATCTCAAGACGCCGCTGAAGAAGACGGTCCCGGCCGGAAGCGCAGTTTATGTCCTGAATGATGATACTGAAGTGCGCATCAGCCTGTACCCGGAAAGCGAGATCGTTCCGGTGGAAGATGTGAAAACCAGGTTGCAGAAACTGGTTATGGAGAATAAGGACATATTCCTCATAGTTGCGATACTGGCCGCCATAGAGATACTGCTGCTTATAACGAATGTCGGCAAGCTTATCGCCAGGCTGATCACGTATATACAGCGTCGTGACAGGAAAGGTTCCGAGTGAACAAGGTTATGGAAAGCATTGAAAGTTTGGAGTCATGGCAGCAACGACAGTATCAGGCACCCGGTGCAGGTCAGCATTATCGCAGTCCTGATCGGTTAAAGCGATCAAAAGGCCAGGAGTCTGTTTCTTCAGCAGACCCCAGGCCTTTTTAAGTTTTGCTCCCTTTCTGTGTCACTTATCCGTCTCATCAATACTGACGATATTTTTCATCATTATTTGTATCAATAATGTTACGATATTATCGGCAAACATCGCCGGTTTGCATCATCAGTACTCATAAACGATGTTCACATACGCGGTGATTTCGAGTTCTCCCGCCTGTATCGGAGTCGATGCGCCGACTGCTTCATCGCTCTTGCTGTATACTACATAATTGGTCAGCGGGCTGTATCCGCCGCCCTCGTTGACCGTTACGGCACCCTTCAGTTTGACGCCAAGCGCACCGGCGATCGTATTTGCCTTCCTGTTGGCTGCAAGCACGGCATTCTTCAGCGCTTCATTGTAATAATCCTCGTAATTGCTGAGGCCGAAGGTGATGCTGCTGCTTATGTTTACACCGCTGTCGGCCGCAGCGTCGATCACACTGCCTGCTTTGTTCAGGTCCCTTACAGTAACATTGACAGAATTGTTGACGCGGTAAGCCGTGATAACGCTCTCGCCGGTCTCCTGTTTATAGTTGTAAACAGGATAGATCGAGTAGTTTGACGTCTGGATGTCCGAATCGGCGATACCCAGCGCCTTGATGGCCTTTATGACCTTCTCCATCGACTGCGCATTGGTCTTCTGGGCGACTTTGGCGTCCTTGTCCTCGGTCACGACGCCGAGGTTGATGGTCGCAAAGTCAGGCGAAGCGGTGACTTTGGACTGTCCCGAGACATTTATCGTCCTTTTTTCTGCTTCCGCTTCTGCCGCTTCTGCCGGCGCATTGGCAAAAGCGCCTATCACTGCGACGAAAACAGCTGCGGCGGCAAGAAGGATCACCGCCATTGTGAATTTACTCCTGGCAGAAAACGCCTGCATCATCATATACACCTCCAATAACAGCAGACAAAATTTTTATCCCGTTGCGGCGTTTTATCTTCCGGCACGCCTGCGGTTAATGACAGTACGCCTGTAATTATTGAAAACGGGACAGTCTGCATGATTTTCCTTTATTGGATTAGACGTCGGTCACAGGCAGAAGTTCCGGACAGACAGAATGTTTTCAGGGATATGTACAGATCATGTTGGAAACGTACAGATCAGACTGAAAATGTATTGCTCGGGCAAATAAGTGCAGGCTGGCGGGTAATAAGGCCAGACCGGAAGTGCATGGAGCGGATATCGTTACTGTGCCGTCTTCAGCGACTCTGCCGCAGTTGACGACCATCTTCCGCACCTGTCGCCCCACCTTGCCCGTACATGGCCGTCCATCCGCAGTTCGACCACTTCGCACAGTCCGGGGCATCCGCTGCACTCGAAGCTTCTTGTTTCGTAGGTACTGTTTGCGGCATCAAATCCATTGAATTTTGTCGCCGGATCCTTTTCATTTTTCATTTTTCGCCGGGCGATGAGCGCAGCCCCGAATGCCCCCATTACATCGTATTCCTTCGGGATCGTCAGCTTCAGCCCAAGGGCTTTTTCAAACGCCGCGGCTATGCCTTTGTTTGCGGCTACACCGCCCTGGAAAACGACGGGGCCGTGTATTTCCTTTCCCTTTGCCAAGTTGTTGAGGTAGTTTCTGACCAAAGCCTCGCACAGGCCGTTTACGATGTCTTCGATGCTGTGTCCGCACTGCTGTTTATGTATCATGTCCGACTCGGCAAAAACAGCGCATCTGCCGGCTATCCTGACAGGCGAGACGGATCTCAGCGCCAGGTCGCCGAACTCGTCGATCGGGACTCCGAGCCTTGCGGCCTGCCTGTCGAGAAAGGATCCGGTCCCCGCCGCGCAGACGGTGTTCATGGCAAAATCGCAGACCACGCCGTCTTTCAGCAGTATTATCTTCGAATCCTGCCCTCCTATCTCAAGGATGGTCCTTACGCCCGGGACTATTGCCTGGGCGGCGACCGCATGGGCCGTTATTTCGTTCTTTATTATATCCGCTCCTGCTATAACAGCCGCCAGTTCCCGTCCGCTTCCCGTGACACCGACGCCCTTTATCGCCGCATTGCCGCATTGCTCCGCGATCACTTTCAGCCCGTCGGTCAGCGACTGGATGGGTCTGCCGCCGGTGCGCCTGTAATGTTTTGCTGTTATTTGCCCGTTTTCGTCGATCGTGACCAGGTTCGTACTGACAGAGCCCACGTCAATTCCAAGATACAAGCCTTCTTTTTTTATATGTCCCACTCTCCCCTCTTTTGCATGTCCCGTTCTCTCTCCGTTTTTCCCGGTTTTCTCTTCGCTTTTCCAGCATGTCGATAAATGCTTCGACTCTCGTCATGTACCCGGCTTCGCCGGTCATTTCGTCGATTATAAGCGTCAGCACCGGTATATCCAGGTCCCTTTCGACCGACGGCAGCAGGCTTTCCGCCACTATCTCCGGCATGCAGGAAAACGGGAATATCTGTATCACGCCGTCGTACCCGTTCATTGCATATATGGCGGTGTTGCCGACGGTTTCCCGGGCATGTCCGCCTATCATCGCTCCCAGCCAGGGTTTTGCCGCTTTTGCAAATGCCATGTCCCTGGGCAGGCGGAGCGGCTTTTTTATCATGTGTTCGATTATCCAGTTGCTCACCGTCACTTTCCTGTCGGCTTCCACGCCCAGTCTGCCAAGCCTGTGCTGGATGTCGAAGCTGGCAAAGTGCTCGATGCCGGTGTATATCTCCCCTACTATGCCGACTCTCAGCGGATCCGCATTGGGATCCAGGCGGACCGACTTCAGCCTCGCCTCTGTTTCATCCAGCAGTTCCAGGATATTTCTCGTTCCTTTCGTTGCGAGGGCTTTTTCCCTGAACCCGTTGTATATCCTGTCCGTGGCGCCGCGTTCGCATTCGCGGGCCCTGGTCCGGAAAGCAAGCATCTCGACCTCGTCTGTACGCTTTGCGATTTCCACGGCACGCAAAAGGACGGACGGCAGCCTCATCAGTTCCGATCCGCCGGGCACGACCCTGCGTACCCTTGAGACCAGGTCCTTTATGTCCGTGCCCTCCAGTGTGATGACTTCCATCTCGAAGCCTGCATCCTTCAGTATTTCCCTGTGGAGCTGGGAATAGTATCCGAACCTGCACGGGCCGCAGCCGCCGGCCATAAGGATCGTATCGGCGCCAATCTCATACGCCTGAATATAGTTGCCGATATTTATTTTCAGCGGCAGGCATACCATTTCAGGAGAGTATCTTGTGCCAAGTTCCAGCGCCCTCTTGTTGTTGAAGGGCGGGATGACGTAATCGATGCCGATATCGTCCAGTATGGATTTTACGCAGATATATGTGTTACCCAGATGCGGAAATGTGACCTTCATTTTGCCTTCTCCATTGCAGCATGTCCAGGAAAGCTTCCAGCCTCGTATTGAACCCGGCCTCTCCTGAATGCTCGTCTATCGTCATGGTTATGAGCGGAATGCCAAACCTGCGCCTTACGTGCCTTTCGATCAGATCATTAACGAACGAGTCTATGCCGCACCCAAAGCTCGAAAGGCATATGAACCCGTCGACTTCGCCGCCCTCAGCCATGTGGAGCGCTGCGCCATAAGCCATCCTGCCGTGGTTCCAGAACATCGGCTTCGCGAGCCTGGACGCATGCCTGTTTATGTCGGCCTCATCCACCGACTCTATCGTCCTGGACTCGACCCCGTGATCCGCCAGTTTCCTCAGCAGGTCCATGCTGATGTACCTGTCGTACACGGTGTACGGGTGCCCTATCACTCCGACACAAAGCCGCTTGCGGCACTCCCCATGGGGACAGTTCTCACTTTTTTGACTTTTCGGCCGGGGACGGTTCTCACCTTTTTGACATTCCGTTTGGGGACGGTTTTCACTTTTTTGACAAGCCCCTTCCGGAATGGTCTCAACTTTCCCGGCATCTGCCTGGACACGGTTTTCACCTTTCAGCACCTTCTTTTTGAACTCTGTATAAAAACTGTCCTTCCGGAAGTTTTGCGATGCAAGCCGGAGGGCCTTAGCAGCCTTTCGCCTGTCGGCGCCGATCATCGCTCCGATTTCAACTGCTGCTTCCAGGCCGCCCCTGGCCGAATTTCTCATGTTGACTTCCGTATCGATCAGACTTGGCAACCCTTTCAGATTATGCCTGATCATATCCGGGAGCCCGCCGAATTCCGGGCATATGTATTCGTTTTTTGATATGCTCGTGAACCTCGGCACCAGTATATAATCGACCCTGTCCTTCAGGTTCAGAACATGGCCGTAGAAGAGCTTGATAGGCAGGCAAGCCTCATCGACACAGGATCTCACACCGTCATCCAGGATCCGCTTGTTGGTTGGATCGGAGAATACGGCTTCAGCACCGAGAGCTGAGAAAAATATTTCCCAGAACGGAGCAAATCTGTAGTAAAACAAGCTTCTCGGTATCCCGATCTTAGCGCACAAAAGCCCAACACTCCCTGATCATAAGATAGTTCTTCCTTTATATCCGAAAGATTTTCTTAATTCCATCTCAGACTATTATTTACATACTCGTGAAGTTTATTCAGGATGTACAGGATGGGCAGAGGATCATATGCATAACGGCAGAACAATTATGTAAGCGGTAAAACGAACGGTTCGGCACTCGATCCGACGCCAGAATGTTAAAAAAGTGAGAAGTGTCCCTTCCCGTAATGTTGAAAAGGTGAGAAGTGTCCCCTCCCGTAATGTTGAAAAGGTGAGAACTGTCCCCGTAAAAAAACCGGTATCACTGATGATACCGGTTTTCGTCAATTGAAAGGAAGCTTTTTTAATCAGGCTTTGCCTGCGCAGCCGAGCACGTGGATCAGCTTGTGCTTTACAAGGTCCTTGATGGCCTGTCTTGCAGGTCCAAGGTACTTCCTGGGATCAAAGTCTTCAGGATGCTGCGCGAAGTACTCGCGGATCGTAGCGGTCATGGCGAGTCTCAGGTCGGAGTCGATGTTGATCTTGCAGACTGCTGACTGTGCCGCCTTCCTGAGCATATCTTCCGGAACGCCTTTCGCACCGG
>DAOSCC010000099.1:0-1545 GCA_035361135.1 Clostridiales bacterium
CGCCGGTGTGCACGCCGACAGGATCGAGGTTTTCCATGCTGCATATGATGATGCAGTTGTCCGCGCCGTCGCGCATGACTTCGAATTCGATTTCCTTCCACCCCGCGACGCTCTGCTCGAGGAGGACCTGGTGGATCATGCTGAGCTTCAGGCCTTTGCCGCAGATGTATTTGAATTCTTCCATGTTGTTGGCTATCCCGCCGCCTGTGCCGCCAAGCGTGTAAGCCGGCCTTATTATTATCGGGAAGCCGATTTTCCGGGCAAAGGCGACCGCATCGTCCAGGTTTGTGACGATGGTGCTCATGGGGACCTTTTCATTGATACTCTGCATGGTCTCCTTGAACAGTTCCCTGTCCTCGGCCTTCTTTATCGACATCAGCGACGTTCCGAGCAGTTCTATTCCATAGCGGTCGAGTATGCCGTCATTGGCGAGCTGGACCGCCATGTTGAGGCCGGTCTGGCCTCCGAAGGACGCAAGTATCCCGTCCGGTCTTTCGCGTTCTATTATTTTTTTGACCACATCCAGGGTGATAGGCTCTATGTAGACGCGGTCGGCTGTATCCCCGTCAGTCATGATGGTGGCGGGGTTGCTGTTGATAAGGACGACTTCGATCCCCTCTTCTTTGAGGGATTTGCAGGCCTGTGAGCCTGAATAGTCGAATTCTGCTGCCTGCCCGATGATTATCGGGCCTGATCCTATGACCATTACCTTTCTGATGTTTTCATTTCTTGGCATATTGACCTCCGTGCAATGACTAAAGGCGTCTTAAATAAGGATGTTAATGCTTTGGTATATATCCGGAATTCCCTCTTCAAAGGATATTCAGGAATTCTTCAAAAATGTATGCGGAATCGCGGGGACAGTCTGCTGATCCGGGACAGTACTGGACTCCGGATACGGGCAGTTTTTTGTGTCTGAAGCCTTCCACTGTGTTGTCGTTTATATTTATCTGCGTTATTTCGACATCGTCGTTTATGTCGGCGTTCAGAGCATAATTGTGGTTTTGCGACGTAATATAGCATCTTCCCGTCGTGTTATCCTTTACGGGGATGTTCGCTCCGTGGTGTCCGTACTTCAGCTTGCAGACGGTACCTCCCAGGGCCAGCCCGAGCAGCAGATGCCCCAGTCCGACGCCGAAAACCGGCTTCCTGCCGATCAGCCGTGCAAGCAGCTGCTGCAGTTCCGGCAGATCCCTCGGATCGCCGGGACCGCTGGATACGATGATCCCGTCCGGGTCATACGCCATCACATCTTCATAGGCGGAGGATGCGGGAAGCACATATATATCGCATCCGTGCTCCTTAAGGTATCTGACGAGCGTCCTTTTTGTCCCGAGATCCAGGAGAGCTATCCTTTTCCCCTGTCCTTCCAGGTGAATCGGTTCCTTTACAGTGACTTCCGCCACCAGGCTGCGGCGCTCCTGCATGCCGGCCCTGAGCCTCTCAAGCAGTACGTCCACATTGCCGCATTCGGTTGATATTATGCCGTACATGCTGCCGTTGCTGCGGATGTGCTTGACCAGCGCCCGTGTGTCGATGCCCCTG
>DAOSCC010000099.1:1555-8621 GCA_035361135.1 Clostridiales bacterium
CCTATGATGTTGTTCATCCTGAAGTATTCTTCTGCATCGATGGAGCACCGCCAGTTGTTGGGGCTGTCGCAAAGCTCCTTTACTATGAAGCCCTGGACCTGCGCACCGCCGGACTCGCTGTCCTCCCTGTTGAAGCCGCAGTTTCCGACCAGCGGATATGTCATCGCCACTATCTGTCCTCTATATGACGGATCTGTTACGATCTCCTGGTATCCCGTCATGGATGTATTGAACACAACTTCTCCGATGGTTTCTCCTTTTGCCCCAAAGCCGAGCCCGGGGTAATACGTCCCGTCTTCCAGAACCAAAACTGATTTCATTGCCAACGCTCCTTGCATGATCGATATCTGTCGGTTTGCCCGGCGGCAGGCCGGTATCTCTGTGATACCGGCCTTCGCCGGATACATGCTGTTTCGGCAGTGGACTGTTAGCAGCAGGCATCACAGCGATGCCAGTACTTCATCCAGTGTACTGATGAACGGGTCGATATTGTCCTTGGTTATAATAAGAGGAGGAAGAAGCCTGATGACACTGGTTCCTACACTGCCTACGAGATAACCTCTTTCGAACAGTCTGCCCTTTAATGCGACCGCTTTGTCCTGTGCAAGCTGGATGCCGATCATAAGGCCGATGCCGCGCACTTCGGATATCACGGAGTGCTTTGCGGACAGTTTCTTCAGTTCGTCCATAAAGTATCTGCCCATTTTTTCTGCATTCGCCGGAAGGCCCTCGTCGAGCATCGTCTTCAGGACGGCCAGGCCGGCCGAACATGCCAGCGGGTTCCCCCCGAACGTGGAGCCGTGATCTCCGGGTTCGAATGCCCTTGCGACGGATTCCTTCGCACACAGCGCTCCGATGGGGACACCTCCCGCCAGCGCCTTGGCAAGCGTGAATATGTCAGGTTCGATGCCGTAATGCTCATATGCAAAGAGTTTTCCCGTCCTGCCGATACCTGTCTGGATCTCGTCGATTATGAGCAGCAGGCCTTTCTCATCGCACAGGCTGCGGACAGCCCGGACATACTCTGCATCCAGCGGATGCACGCCGCTTTCGCCCTGTACGAGTTCCATCATGACTGCACAGGTTTTATCATCGATGCCCGCTTTCAGCGCCTCGATATCATTTATCTGCACATGTTTGAATCCCGGCATCAGGGGCGCGTAGGGTTTCTGGTATTTTTCCTGCCCCGTCGCCGCCACTGTGGCAAGGGTCCTCCCGTGGAACGAATCCTTGAGAGTGATTATGCCGTACTTTTCGGGCATGCCCTTCTTTTTGAAGTATATCCTGGCGAGCTTCATCGCGCCCTCATTGGCTTCGGCGCCGCTGTTGGCGAAAAAGACGCGGTCCGCGCAGGATGACTCTGCCAGCATTTTGGCCAGCTTTGCCTGGGCTTCTATATAATACAGGCTGGAGCAGTGTATGAGCTTCTGTGCCTGTGAACATACCGCTTCGACAAGCGCCGGATGTGCGTGGCCCAAAGCGTTTACGGCAATGCCTCCGAGTAGGTCGACATACTTGCGGCCGTCGCTGCTGTAGAGGTTGATGCCCTTGCCGTATTCAAAACATACGGGCGTGCGCTGTCCGAAGGTATTCATGTAGTATTTCGAGTCCATTTCCATTACTTCGCGCAGATCCATGGGTCCATCTCCTTTGCATATGGAAAAAAGCTCTATTTGATATATTATTCATAATTATACGCACATATGCATAAAAATGCAACATAAAATTACTATAAAAATAAAGAAATGTCCCCGGAGGACATTTCGAAAAGCTGAGTTTGGCTGTAAAACCTTATGCTCTTCATATCTTCTCGTTTTCGTAGTACGGCACCTTTTCCTTCATTATCGCGGTGCCTATGCCCTGGTTGGTGAATATCTCGAGCAGTATGCAGTGGGGGATCCTTCCGTCTATTATGTGCGTCCTGCCGACGCCCCTGTCCAGGGCTTCGAGGCAGCCGAGCACCTTCGGGATCATGCCGCCTTCTATGACCTTCTCATCTATCAGCCTGTGCACCTCGGCTGCAGTCAGGGCATAGTAGACTTCCGGACTGTCCTTTGATTTCTTGACTCCCTCCACGTCCGTAAGCAGCATCAGCTTTTCGGCTTTCAGCGCAGCTGCGATCTCGCCGGCCACCGTGTCGGCGTTTATGTTGTAGCTGCGGCCGTCTTTACCGATGCCGATGGGGGCGACGACCGGTATGTACTCGTCTTTGGCCATTAGTTCGAGCATCCTGGAATTGACTTTCGTGATCCTGCCGACCTGGCCGATATCCGTCTCCACGCCGTCGACGACGGTCCTGAGCTGTTCGCATTCCAGCAGGCTGCCGTCTATCCCGCAGATGCCTATCGCCTTGCCGCCTTTCTGGTTGATGAGGGATACGATCTCCTTGTTCGTCTTTCCCACGAGGACCATCTGCGCGGCTTCCATCGTCTGCATGTCGGTGACCCGGAGCCCGTTGACGAACCGGGTCTTTATATTCAGACGCTGCAGCATGCTGTTTATATCCGGCCCGCCGCCATGGACGACAACGGGATTGAGCCCTATGTATTTGAGCAGCGTGATGTCTTCCACCACGGAGTTTTTAAGCTCGTCGCTGATCATGGCATTGCCGCCGTATTTTATGACGACTGTCTTCCCATGCAGCTTTTGCATATAAGGCAGGGCTTCGATGAGTATCTCGGCCTTCCTGATTATCGATTCCATTTTCTGATCCAAAGCCATATACCTCCATATTCCGACATTTGAGCCTTATGCCCCGGTTTTTCCTGATCCGTCCGTTTTGCTGCGAACGATGCCCTTGAACAGCTTGCGTGCCTGGTTCCTTATATGAGCGGCTTCCAGGATATGCTTGCTTCCTTAATTTTATTCCAGTCCTGTACGTTCATCAATACCCATCATTATGTTCATGCACTGGACGGCTGCGCCTGAAGCGCCCTTTCCCAGGTTGTCCAGCCTTGCCGTCAGCAGGATGTGCTCTTCATTGCCTGCGACGTAGATCTCCAGCATATTCGTGCCGTTGCAGCCGGTCGCGCTGAGGAAGCCGTCGACGATGCCGCCTTCTGAACCGTACGGGTATACCTTTATGAAATGCTGGTCCTTGTAATATGAATAAAGGAAGTCACAGATCGACTCCGCGCTGTTCTTCTCCGGCAGCAGCCTCGAGTAGAGCGGGATCGCCACCGTCATGCCCCTGTAATTATAGCCTATGATCGGCGTGAAGAGGGGCGGCTGGCTGAGGCCTGTAACTTTCTGCATTTCCGGGAGATGCTTGTGTTTGAGTGCCAGTGCATAAAACCGCGGACTTCTAAGCGCCTCGTCGTCAGGGGCTGCCGAGGCGTACTCCGCTATACGTTTTTTGCCGCCTCCGCTGTAACCGGAGACTGCGTGGCATGTCACCGGGTAATCTGCCGGGACTATGCCTTCCCTGACCAGCGGATACATCAGTGCTGTGAAGCCTGTGGCATAGCAGCCGGGCACTGCGACCCTTTTGGACCTGGCGATCTTTTCCCTGTGCCCGCTGCTTAGTTCAGGAAAGCCGTAAGTCCATGAGTCATTCGTCCTGTGGGCCGTACTTGCGTCGATGATGCGCGTGTTTTCGTTCTCTACCAGCGACACCGACTCCCTTGCCGCATCATCCGGCAGGCATAAAAATACAATATCGGCCTCGTTTATGTATTTTTTCCTTTCATTAATATCTTTCCTTTTCTCGGGCGATATCTTCAGCAGTTCAATATCGCTCCTTGCGTGCAGGCGTTCGTTTATCTCGAGCCCTGTGGTGCCTTCCTGCCCGTCCACGAATACCTTGTAAACCATTTTCTGCCTCCTTGTGATCCGATATGCGTCTGCTTTAATAATAGCACATTCATTGGTTCATAATTATACATTATGATGAATAAAAATTCAATATTATACTGCAAATACATTATGCAAAGTAACTAAATAGCTTTTTAATATTTTGTTAAAAAGTATACTGGTTAGAAACCGGGTGACATGTTATATTATAACTAACGTTGCTATGCTTATATAAATCAGGAGGGGAAAAAATGGCAAGTGTAAAGCTGAAGAACGTATACAAAAGATACGAAGGCGGCGTTACGGCTGTCAGCGACTTCAACCTCGACATCGAGGACAAGGAGTTCGTTATTCTTGTCGGGCCGTCTGGCTGTGGTAAGACTACTACACTGAGAATGGTGGCAGGTCTCGAAGAAGTAACGGAAGGCGAGATCTACATCGGCGACAGACTTGTTAATGACGTTCAGCCCAAGGACAGAGACATAGCAATGGTTTTCCAGAACTACGCTCTGTATCCGCACATGACTGTTTTTGACAACATGGCATTTGGCCTTAAACTCAGAAAGACTCCAAAAGACGAGATAAAGAAGAGAGTTCATGAAGCAGCAAAGATACTCGAGATCGAGCACCTGCTCGACAGGAAGCCGAAGGCTCTCTCCGGCGGTCAGAGACAGAGGGTTGCGCTTGGCCGTGCTATAGTCCGTGACCCGAAGGTATTCCTCATGGACGAGCCTCTTTCCAACCTCGACGCAAAACTGAGGGTCCAGATGAGACTCGAGATCACCAAGTTGCATCAGAAACTGAATACAACGTTCATATACGTTACGCACGACCAGACGGAAGCTATGACGATGGGTACCAGGATCGTCGTTATGAAGGACGGCTTCATCCAGCAGGTCGACACGCCTACGGCACTTTATGACAGGCCGGTCAACATGTTCGTCGCAGGCTTCATCGGCAGCCCGCAGATGAACTTCATCAATGCCACGATAGAAAAGCGCGGCGACGATATCTACCTCAAATTCGGAAGCCACGAGATCAAGCTGCCTGAAGCGAAGGCAAAGAAGCTGGAGAACAGCGACTATATCGGAAGAGAAGTCGTTATGGGTATCAGGCCTGAAAGCATCCATGACGAAGAGGCATACCTGCAGAGCATGCCTGACAGCATAGTCACTGCGAATGTCGAAGTCGTCGAGATGCTCGGCTCCGAGACTCTGCTCCACATGTACATCGACGACGTGAGCGTCACCGCAAGGGTCGACCCCAGGACGAAGACCAGGGCCGGCGATGTCATCAAGGTAGCGTTCGATGCCAACAGGATCCACCTGTTCGACAAGGACACCGAAAAGACGATAATCAACTGATCATATATGAAACAGAAGAGGAAGATCGACAATCTTCCTCTTTTGTTTTTCATCGGCTTATCATGGCCCGCAGGCAGTTAACCATGGCATGCGGCAATCGAAAATCTGTTATTCCATATCTTTGCACAATATAGTATAATTAACCCTGATAATGTTTTGTCACTTTGACGAATACAGCGGGAGGGATAGTTGTGCGGCTGTTTCAGAATCTGATAAATCAAATTCGGGAGAGTGTCGACGGCAATTTCGGCATAATGGACGAAACCGGACTGATACTCGGATGTACCGATGAACAGCTTACCGGCACCACGCATCCGCTGATCGACGAGGTGACTGGCGACAGTAGGAACGAATTCGAGGTCCGTGGATGGCTTTTCCGGAAGGTGTTTATCAGGAGCAGGCTGGAGTTCATAGTCTTCACGGACGTTCCCAGGGACCGTGGAAAAGCGCTGCTGGCGATGTTTGCCATAAATGTGTCAAATCTGAGGACCTATCACGAAGACAAGTTCGACAGGGGAAATTTCTTCAAAAACGTGATCACCGACAATATCCTGCCCGGTGATATACAGGTAAAGGCAAAGGAACTGCATATCCCGTTCGATACCTACAGGGTGGTTTTCCTGATAAAGACAGAGAAATCGAAGGATATACATCCGCATGAGGTCATATCGGGTCTTTTCCCCAAAAAGCAGAAGGATTATGTGATAGCGCTGGACGATGAGACACTGGTCCTTATAAAGGAACTAAAGGATGCCGACGACCAGGGTGAAGCCGAAAAGACCGCGAAAGCGATCATCGATACGCTTAACACGGAACTGATGATAAAAGCTCAGATAGGCATAGGGTCCATCGTGGATAACATCAGGGACATCGGGCGCTCTTTCAAGGAGGCGCAGACAGCACTGCAGATAGGCAGCATTTTCGACAGCGACAAATCGATCATAGATTACAACAACCTCGGCATCGGAAGGCTGATCTACCAGCTTCCCACCACGATGTGCAGGCTGTTCCTGAAGGAAGTATTCAAGAAGGGTTCATTTGAATCGCTGGACCAGGAAACGCTGCTGACTATACAGAAATTCTTCGAAAACAACCTGAATGTCAGCGAGACGTCCAGGCAGCTTTATGTGCACAGGAATACACTGGTTTACAGGCTGGACAAGATCCAGAAGACCACAGGCCTTGACCTGAGGAAGTTCGATGACGCAATCACTTTCAAGGTGTCGCTGCTGGTCAAGAAGTACCTGGACAAGGCCGAGAGCATGCAGGGCGATATAATCTAAGGAAAGGGGACACTCCTGAAACAGGTACGGGGACACACCTCTGCGAAGAAGTATTCCTGTAGGGCTGAGGAATGTCCCCGATGGAGACGAGGAATGTCCTAACTGAACTGGGACACTCCCCGAAGCAGGTGCGGAGATACTCCTCTGCGAAGAAGTATTCCTGCAGAGACGAGGAATGTCCCCAAAATGTCCGAACTTTTGAAACAATCTTGTAACACAGAAAAGCAGGAATTTAGCGCGTTTTGCAGAAATGATTAACATAATGTATAATTATGGGCGTACCGGCGACATCGTTCGACAAGACGTGTCGTCTGCATATATAGCCGAGGTGCATAGAATTGGTTGAACTGAGGAATGTATCAAAGACCTATCCTAACGGTACGGTCGCATTGAGGGATATAAATCTGAAACTGGATAAGGGCGAATTCGTTTTCCTGGTAGGGCCGAGCGGATCGGGCAAATCCACGCTCGTGAAGCTGCTTTTAAAGGAAGAGGACGCCACCGAGGGAGAAGTGTACGTAAACGGGTACGATGTCACGTCCATGACGAGGCAGGAGATACCGTACCTCAGAAGGAGCCTCGGGGTCGTATTCCAGGATTTCAGGCTGCTGCCGAACAAGACTGTCT
>DAOSCC010000100.1:0-8542 GCA_035361135.1 Clostridiales bacterium
AAAATATCGAGGAACAGCCTGAACTTCTCCTCCGCCATCTCCTTTTCCCTGCCCTGCAGCATCCCGTTGGCATACGGTATGACGCTGAATTCGGTACACCCGAACAAAAACTCGTGGCTGACCTGTTTTATGGCTACCTTCTGGTTTTTGACAGGTGTCCCGTCCTTCTTCATAATCATTACCTTCCTGGAGCCCTTCCGATGGTTTAGTTGATCATTTCGTACATCCGCCATAACCGACCCTCCTGACAATATAGTGGTGTATTCTGCGAATCATTGTGATATATCCCGGATGATTGGCTTGTATTTGCGATATGCAGGCTTTCTTGCATCATCTGTTGGCGAAAGCCGCCTGGTCGGGATTCGGGCTCGAACGCTGCCCCATCCCGGGAAATCTGTGTTCTATGGCAGCCAGGGATATCTCGATGTCCTCGTCGGCTTCCTGCTCCGTCATGCATCCTACGGTGACCATATCGCACGGCCGGATGGTATTCCACACGAACGTCAGGCCGACGAACGGCGTCACCCTGCCCGCAGCCATCGGCTTGATAGTGATGACAGGCTTTTTCGCATTCTGTATCACCTTTGCGATATACTCGACCTCGACCTGCATCAGGAAACCCATACAGTTGTATATCTGTATGTATGTCTCAACATCATAGCCGTTTTTGTCGGAGTATACGACCAGTTCCGGCATGTGGGCTGAAAGGCCCGGTATCATGCCCTGCTCCCTGATCATCTTCGTATACTCGTCGAGCCTTTCTATCGTCTCGGAATCCTTCCTTACAAGCTGTTCAACGCTTGAATGGTGCAGCAGGCAGAATTTCGACCCGATCCCGGCGCTGCGCTTTATCGTTTCATAGGCTTCCTTTCTTGACAGGGAATCACTCTTTACATTGATTATCGGAGTGTCTATCATGATCATCTTTTTGCCGGTCCTGTCTTCAGCATGCCTTATAGCTTCCAGCATCAAGGGCTGGCTGCTTATCGGGCCCATTATCGTGTCGACGCCATGCCCTAAGAATGTTTCCAGCAGAGGGGACATCGCCTCTTTTGATGAATGGAAAGACTTTATGAAATTGTCAGCGGCAGGACTCCTGTGGCTCCAGCCCAACAGCCAGTTGGTCCCTATGATCATCCTCGAAAGCGAGACGCCGCCCACTTCAGTCCTCGGGAACATTTTTGGCATTTATGGACCCCCATTTCGATCGTAATTATTACTGCCGAAAACTGCTGCAACAGATCACCGACAACAGGCAAATCCCATTGAAACAGGGCGGCTTCGGCTATTTGAGCAAGACACCCTTTATCGGTTTGTCCAGACCGCGGATAAAAGCTTCCCCGTCCTCTACGGTGCCGACCACATCAGCATAGTGTATAGGCACTGCGACAGCCGGCTTTATAATATTGGCAGCCCTTGCCGCTTCGCTTGCATCCATGGTATAAGTGCCGCCAACAGGCAGGAACGCCACGTCCGCTTTTATCGACTCCATTTCAGGAACCAGGTCCGTGTCTCCGGCAAAATAGTAATCGACACCGTCGATCCTCACGACATAACCGACACAGTTTTCGCTCTTTTCGTGGAACTTCTTGCCCACATTGTACATCGGGACCGTAATAAAGCTCACCCCGCCTACCTCGTAGCTTTTTGACGGCTGTACGGCTGTCACGTTCCAGCCTTCCCCTTCAAGCAATGCGGCACTGCTTTCAGGGGCTATCAGGACCGTATCATTTTTGATGACCTTCCTGATATCTTCGGGTGAAAGATGGTCCCAGTGGTCATGAGAAATGAAAATGAAATCTGCGTCCCTCGGTTCCCCATCGATCCTGAAGGGATCAAACCAGTATACTTTGTCCCGCTGTATGCGGATCGCCGCATTTTTCATCAGGCTGACGCCTTTCAGCAAGGTCTCTCCATGTCCAGTGTTGTTCACGGATATCGCCTCCTTCATATTCCACTTCATATCTCAATTATATCACCTTTATCAGAAGAATTTTGCGGTTGCAGAAAAAATTCCCCACATCAGCGGTGTTTCAACGAGGCGCCAGGTATATAAAGCCTCGTTATCGCATCGTTCATAAAATTTACGATCCCCGGAAATTTTTCACTGGGCCGCTTCCTTGTCCGTGAGCATATAGTACTGGAGCATGCCGTATGTTTCGAGCATGTCCTTCGTATCCTGCGAAGGCTCTTCAGTGAACTGTTCCTTTTCCTTTATGAAACGGCTGCTTATGACCGGGATCTCCTTTTTCAGTTCCGACAGGTAGTTGAAGTAACTGCCTCCGTCCAGGCCTGCAGCCTCAAGGAGTTCCGTGGCAAGATAATTGACGCTGATCTGCGGCCCCTGGCCTCTTTTGACCTGTATCCCGTTTTCGGTCAGCAATTCTTTCGCGGCTTTATTTATCAATATGAAATATGGCGTTTCATACTTGTTCAGATACTCCTCCAGGGTCCCGTCCGGATCGATATCGAAGCCCAGCGCTTTGTACCCTACGTCATTTTCGCCCAGCCACGGCAGGTGGTCTGCGAAATATACGAAAATTATCGGCTCATCCATCTCCATTATCGAGTCGGCAAGCCATCCGAGGGCCTTGTCGCAGCGCATGAGCCCGTTCAGGTAATTGTTCAGGATATTGTACGTGGACTCATCCATACCTTTGCTCTTTTTCAGGATCTGTGGGTAACCGATGTCTTTCTTCGAGTAGGGGCCATGGTTGTCGATGTCGACAGTGAACTGGAAAAACGGTCTGCCAGGCTCCCTTTCAAGCTGCTCCCTGAATTTCTCCAGTATGAACTCCGCAGTATCCTGATCGGATATATACCCGTGGTTTATCTCGACATTCTCCAGGTCCATGTCTTTCTTGAAATAGATCGAGTCAAATCCGAAAAACCGGTATACGTTGACCCTGTTATAGAACCATGATTCGCCGGGGTGGAACGCCATGGTGGCATATCCGTACTTTTCAAGCACCCTCGCCAGTGAAAACGTGTCATGCCTTATATAATACGAGTACGGGCTGGACAGTTCAGGCATGACGGGCATGGAATGGCCGGTAAGGAATGAGAATTCCGTATTTGCAGTGCCGCCTCCGAAGACGTTCGTAACTATCCTTCCGAAGTATGCCTTCTCCCTGATCCGGTTGAGGTTGGAAAGCGGGTCGTACCCTTCGTTGAACTCGATGCCGGGGATCCTGTCGATGTCATAGAAGGCCTCCCCCATAACAGCTATGATATTAGGCATTTTACCGCTGACCACCGGCCGGCCGGGTTCGTTGTATTTGGCCAGTTCCTGTTTCGCCAGTTCCTTCTCATAGCCTTCAGGCTTGATGGACCGGTACGCACCGGTACGCACCAGGAACGAGTACATGAATCCCCTGGACTTGTAGAGGTTGACCTTGGAATAGATGGACCCGTCCACCTTAAAACGGTCATACAATACAGTCTTTTTGTAAATGCCGATATATGACATCATGAACAGAACGATAACGGCAACTGCTCCCGCAGCTCTCACAGGCCATTTCAGCTTATCGGACCTGACGAATATGAGTAAAAGCACGGTGAATACGATCCAGAAGACAAGGCTCAGCACCGTTATCCTGTCAAAAGGCAGTTCGGTTATCCTGACTACCGTGGCTGCCTCAGTCCCCAGCAGTATGTCCGCCGGAAGGAACGGCTCCTCCCTCAGTTCCATCATGAAACGGTTGACTATATGGGCTATGATGTATATCCCGCCGCCAAGGCCAAATGCCACCCAATGCCTTGAACTTATATGATAGATCAGCAGCATCAGCAGCGTCAGCGGCAGCATGTTCAGCAGGAACAGCAGCGGAGACCGGACATACCTGGCAATGTTCATAAGGTCCACCACGTCCGAAAGCATTATGCCTAAAACAGATAAGCCGAATGAAAAAATAAGGACCGCAAGCAGATCTATGTAATAGCTTTTAATAACGATCCTGTGTCCATCCCTGTAAACCAGCCGCTTTCCCGATGCCTGTCCAAACTTCTTCGCCACCTGTCAAAGACCTCCTAAGACTGTATACTTTACTATTTTTAGCATAAGTGTCTGTTGCCATACTTTTGGATTTCTGTCACAGAAATCGATAACACCACCAAATTATATCACTTTTAGTTAAGCTTTGCCGCCAGGATGCCGCCTGCCGTCAACGCGGCGGGCCACAGCATAAAATTTCTTTGCTGTCCATTCTTTTACCAAACATATCATATACTGCTTTTACGTATAAATCTATAACCGCTCGTCTTCTTAAATCGCTTTTTCGTCCACTCGCTTTTTGCGATATCCGTCATTTCCTTAGTAACACACATACAGCCTGTCGCCTTTGCGCACAAGTATCCCGTCCTTCAGGAGTTCTCTTACCGCCGAATTTATTTCATCTGGTGTGCACTCCTGGTAAGGCTGTAAGTTCCCGTCCTCAATACCGTTGTTCCCGATGTCCAGATAGCCTTTGAAATTGAGCCGGTCAATGATGTACCCCTTAAGGTACGGCATCTTCTCATCAATATCGGACGAGCAGGCATACACCTGGACAGGTTTTATTGCTCCGTCTTCGTACTCATAGTAGATATACTCCGTACACAACACTTTCGGATAGTCAAGCAGGTAAGAAACACAGCAAAGATCGTCCCGGCCGTCTCCGTTAAAATCGTTTACATGATACCGGAGCGGATGAGGGCCGTAACCATCCAGCCTCTGTATAAACGTTTCCTCATCCTTGTAGTAAAATCCTATAAAGTCCTCATCGAGTTTGAGATCGAAACTTCTGCCAAATGCCGGATAACTGACGTTTACGATATTATCGTCCTTGTATTCCAGGACTCTTTCTGCGTCGATGATTTCGACTTCCCTTATATCGCCGTTTACATACCTGTAGGCATTCACAACTCCGGTGGATCCGACCCCGTTGGTAGCCCATGTGTAAACCGCCAGTAACGCCTTACTTTTCCCGTCCTGTTCAGCAAGGTATCTCACTTCGGGCATTTCCATGATCGTGCGGTACGGCCTTGTGAACATATCGGTGCCATAGCCTTCCACTACCGCGGTTTTGCTGCCATTTACGCTGAGAACCAGGTCTCCTTTCCCATAGTCGCTTTTATATCTCTCATAGACAAGCCCGATATCCTCGGCTTTCCCGTCGCCATCCAGGTCTTCGGCGTATGTTCTGGACATTACGCGTATCTTTTCCCCGTCAATATCAACGGCATTATTGCCGGTATCAAAAATAAGACCTGATGACCTTACTTTAATCTATGGACGGTTTAACAAAGTATGAAGTTCTCATCTTTGCATATTCATACCACAGTAAATAAAATGCACCTTGACATGCGTCCTTTTACATATTACTATAAATGGAACAACAGAACACGGAAAATCAGCGATGAAGAGAAGAGTAAGTCGTTGGCGGCCATTACAGAGAGCTCCGGGAAAACCATGCTGAGACGGAGTATGGCACGGATGACCGAAGATGGTCCTGGAGCTGTTCGCGGCGAACCGGCTTTCAAAGCCGCTGAGCCGTCGACGGGCGCGCCCGTTACCGCGCCGGGGAATGGCATACGGCCGCCTGTGCGATGCGTACCTGTACGACACGCACCTGTGCGATACGTATAAGTTCCTGCTGAGGCCGAAGCTGCGAGGTTTCGGTGAACCGGGGTGGTACCGCGGAGTATGATGCTCTCGTCCCCAGGATATGTCCTGGGGGCGGGGGTTTTTTATTTATATCGGTTCAAATGCCAGTCGATCGGCAATTGGGCAGCAGTTTAGGCGAATGCAGGACAAATGCCGACAAGGCAGAAAGAACAACGACGGCAAAATCACCAGAAAGTGCCCGGGCAAAGCCAGATACCCGTGACGGTACCGCACCAAGATGTATACAGGTCAGAATGGCACAGAACAAGATGAACATAAAAACGTGAAAGGAAGTGGAGCATATGAACATCCTTATCGGAAACGCATGGCCGTATGCCAATGGCTCGCTGCATATCGGCCATATAGCATGCCTGCTGCCGGGCGACGTACTGGCAAGGTACCACAGGGCAAAAGGTGATACGGTAATGTTCGTATCCGGCAGCGACTGCCACGGCACGCCGGTCTCGATCAGGGCCAGGCAGGAAGGCAAAACGCCGCAGCAGATCAGTGACAGGTACCACGAGGAATTCGTACAGTGTTTTAAAAAGCTTGGGTTCTCCTACGATCTCTACTCAAAGACGTCAAGCCCGGAGCATAAGGAGTTCGTAAGGGAGTACCACAGGAAACTGTATGAGGGCGGCTATGTCTATGAAAAAACCACTTTGCAGACATATTGCGAAACCTGCGGCCAGTTCCTGCCGGACCGCTTTGTCAGGGGCATCTGCCCCAACTGCGGCGAAAAGGCCCGCGGCGACCAGTGTGAAGCCTGCGGCAGCGTGCTTGAACCGGAAAGCCTTCTGGAACCCGAATGCACAGTTTGCGGCAATACGCCTGAGCTTAAGCCCACCACGCACCTTTACCTGGCGCTGACCAAAATGAGGGACAAACTCGAAAACTATGTAGAAAGCCATAAAGACTGGCGCAAAAACGCATACGAAATGTCAAAACGGTACCTGGACGAAGGGCTGAGGGACAGAAGCCTGACCAGGGACCTTGACTGGGGCATCGACGTGCCGAAGGAAGGCTATGAAAACAAGAAAATATATATCTGGGCCGAGAATGTGCTCGGCTATGTTTCCATGTGCTGCACCCTGTGCCGGCAGAAAGGGCTGGACTTTTTCGAATTCTGGAACACCAGCCGCCAGTATTATGCCCATGGCAAGGACAACATACCGTTCCATACCATCATACTGCCGTCGCTGCTTCTCGGCCGCACCGACTGCGCGCTGAAACTCCCGGATGTGATCATATCCAGCGAATACATGACCCTGGAAGGAAAGAAGATCTCCACAAGCAACAACTGGGCTGTATGGGCAAAAGATATGCTGGAACGCTACGATCCTGATTCCATAAGATATTTCCTCATAGCCAACGGCCCTGAACAGAGGGACACCGACTTCACATGGACCGAGTTCGTCAGCAGCCACAACGGAGAACTGCTTGGAGCATATGGCAACTTCGTGAACCGAAGCCTGAAATTCATAGAGAAGTTTTTTGACAGGACTGTTCCTGGCAATCCGTCGGCAGAGCCTGAAGCAGATGTCACTGCGCGCAGTGACGCCGGTACCGGCTCCGTGACCGCACCCGGCAGACCGTCTGGCGATATCGGCAGCATTTATGCATCTGCCACAGACAGCCGGTCGGTTGAAATGCTGAAAGAACTGCAAGCCCTCTACCCGTCCGTCGGCACACAGATCGAACATGGGTGTTTCAAGGCAGCGCTGGAAACGATATTCGCATATATCCGCAAAGCCAACAAATACTTTGATGAACAGCAGCCATGGATCACCGTAAAAAGCGACATCCAAAAATGCGGCGAAACAATGAACACCTGCGTACAGATCATAGCCAATCTCTCAGTGCTGCTGGAACCCTTCCTGCCCTTCTCATCGGAGAAGACAAAAAACATGCTCTCAATGGACTGCGCCTGGTGGCACCCGGTCGGCATACCGGCAGGACTGAAGCTTGGACGGGTGGATATCCTGTTTGACAGGATCGACAAAAAGGCCATAGATGAGGAACTTGAAAGGCTTCGCAAGTGACCCGCCATACTGCGGCCCAGGCTGAGCGGCATGCAAGTACGGGTCCGTATGCGATCAGGTCAGGCCATTTACCCTGGTCTGCCTGGATCGCATACAGGCATTTATACGGACCTGCCTGCAGCAGTCTGATGTATCGGCAGCAGTTCGCCTCAAGCGGAGGAAAGCAGTCAATCCGGGCTTGACTGCTTAAACGGCAGGCTATAACATTATATTAGCATCCCAGAATGGAGGGTCCGGTATGATATTGATCCCTTTCCCGCAAAAACTGGAAGAATCGCAGGGCACATTCCGAATCTCAGGCATGTCCCTGATTTTTCTTGACACCTCATGCGATTATACTGACTTCGAAGCCGCACTGGCACTCAGGGACGAGATCCAGAGATCGGCGGGAGCAAAGCCGGCCATCACACGGGGGAAATATTCCGAAAGAACAAATTCCGGGAAGGACAATGCAGCAAATCCTGCCGTGCCGGGCACGATCCGCCCTGCCGGATCTGACGAAGCCTATCCCGCCAGGTCGGACGCAGCCTACCCGGATAACATGATAGTGCTGAGGAAATCCATCCGTTCCGGTGCTGCAAAATCCGGTACCGGGAAAAAATCTGTCCTCTCCCCGGTCCAGGCGCCTGATGCCGGTACCGCAACCGACAGCCCATCTCAGCAGTCTTATATGCTGACCGTTAACAGGGATGCCATAGTTATCACCGGCAACGGCAGCAGCGGCCTGTATTACGGCATACAGACCCTCAGGCAGCTTATCAGGAACTTCGGCGCCGAGATCCCGTGCCTCAGGATAGAGGACAGCCCTTCCCTGCAATACAGGGGATTCTACCATGACATAACCCGGGGAAAGGTA
>DAOSCC010000101.1:0-8470 GCA_035361135.1 Clostridiales bacterium
GGGTCAATGGAATCGTAAGCCTCCTCTATTTCTCTTCCCGACACCCTTATGGACGAGGCGTCCAGGTCCACTTCATCATACTTTTTCGTATATTCAATGACTGCCCTGTCCCCGTTTTTCCTGACATTTTCAATGATCTCCCGTACTTTGTCCACTACATCCTGCATGCCGACGCTTTCCCTGTCCGCAAGCTTTTCAAAAAGTTCCGAATCTTTCCCCTGTCTCATATCGATTATTTTCAGCATGAAAATCTCCCCTTCCTTCAGTTTCGCGCTGTCAGCGCCGAACCGTTTTTTGCTCTGCTGTAACGGCTCCGGGATATCCCGGATCTTCCCGGCAAAAGTATCCCTCCGGCGGGAGTGGCCTTTTGCCGCCGGCCTGTTCCATGTTCCGTTACCTGCTGGTGTCGCCGCTACGCTTATCTTCAAGCTGCTTCCTCAGCCCGTCGGCTATCCGGTTTATCCTTTCGCTTTCCATTTTTGCGCTTACCCTGTTCACGACAAGCCTTGCGCTTATATCTGCTATGGTATCCAGCACGACCAGGCCGTTTTCCTTCAGTGTCCTTCCGCTTTCCACCAGGTCCACTATCACTTCCGAAAGTCCGACAAGCGGCGCCAGTTCCACGGAACCGTTGAGTTTTATGACTTCGATGGATTCGCGACGTTTATGCTCGAAATATTCCCTTGCGATACGGGGATATTTTGTCGCGACCCTTTTGTTGTTGAGGCTGTCCAGCTTTCCGGCCAATTCCGCCGGTCCTGCCACGACCATCCTGCATGCGGCGAAACCCAGGTCCAGCACCTCGTACAGGTGCCTGCCCTCCTCGAGCAGCGTATCCTTGCCCACGATGCCCATGTCTGCCGCCCCATACTCCACATATGTAGGGACATCCGCAGGTTTCACAAGGAAAAATCTGATCTTGTTGGACTCGTCGGTGAAAATCAGTTTCCTGGATCCGGCTTTATACTCCGAACAGTCTATCCCGAGCTTTTCCAGCATTTCTACGGCAGCATCGGCCAGTCTTCCCTTGGACAATGCTATCGAAAGGTATCTCATACTGCTCACCTCTTCAACAACTCGCTGATTTTTACCCTGGTCGTCTCCCCCGACTGTATATAATGGATCTCGACATTGTCCTCGTCCAGGATGCTGATGACGCCGCCTATGTTCTTTTCGGCAGCATACCTGGCAGCCTCCTGAACGTTCATGTTCGAGACGTCCAGTTCGACATTCAGCCCCTGTTTCCTCAAAACGGAACACAGTTCGAATGCCGCTGCCCGGCCTTCCCGCTCGTATCGCACGAATGTATCCGTTGCCGGTTTTTCTGCCTGGATCTTCTGCCTCTGCAGAGCCATCATCACCATATTCACTCCAAGAGTGAAACCGGTGGCGGGGCACTCCTTCCCGAACTCGCCCGCAAGCTTGTCATACCTGCTGCCTGTCAGTATCGGGAATCCCACTCCGTAAGTGAACCCCCTGAATATGACGCCTGTATCGTACGTCAGGTCCCTCAGCATCCCCAGGTCCACGGATATGTACTGCGAATGCCCGTAATCGTCAAGTATCTCAAGTATCCGGCTGATATTGTCCAGGGCGGCTCTTGACTTTTCGTTCAGTTTATATGACCGGGCCTTCTCGATCACATCGGATGACCCGAAGAAACGCGGCAGATCGGAGATCAACTGTTTCAGGTCGTCCCTGATAGCCGTCCGCTTAAGGAACCCGCCAAGGCCCACGTTGTCTTTCCTGTTCATCAGCAGCCTTATCTGCGAGATCTCTTCCTCGGAAAGTCCCGTCTCTTCCATCAGCCCGTTGAAAAAATCCACCTGCCCGATATCGATCTGGAAATTTTCAAGTCCGCTCGTTTTGAGTGCCTGTATGGCTATCGAGATCACCTCGGCATCCGATTCCGGCGTGTTCACTCCCAGTATCTCGACGCCTGCCTGCGTGAACTCGTTTTGTTTCCCGCCTCCGTAATCATTGTAGCGGTATACGTTTCCTATGTACGAAAACCTCAGCGGCCATACGGCATCCTTGAATTTCGTCGCCGTTATCCTGGCGACGGGAACGGTGATATCAGGCCTCAGGACCAGTATCCTTCCCTGCTGGTCAAAGAATTTGAACATGTTTTCCTGCATTATCCCGCTGCCTTCGGATGCAAATACGTCATAGAATTCGATTGCAGGCGGTTCGATCTCGTTGAACCCGCAACTCCTGAAAAGCATCCTCAGCTTATGTTCCAGTTCCCTCTTCTGGTAGCAGTCATCACAAAGGATATCCTGCACGCCGTCGGGTGTGTATATTTTCCACTTGGACAAGAAGGGCACCCCCTGTAACCACGATATATGCTTCCATAACGCCTGCCGTACTTTCCCGGATGCCGGCCTTCCGCGCCTTGCGTCCTTCCGGGGACGGCGGTCCATAATGCAGGCGAGAACATTCAAGCTTTTTGCTGCTTCATTGCTTTATCATGCTAAATTGATAAATAAATGAATTGAGAATATTATAAAATATGGAAAAGGATTTGTCAATGTTTTTTATTAAAAACATTAACCGGACAACAGATGCTCCGGTCTTCCTTGTCAGTCGAGATGCAGTTCGGATGCAATGCTGTCAAGATGGTTCCTTGAGCATCCGTTTCCGTTCCAGTGGGTGCAGTCGATGCATGACACGCTGTCCGGATGGTTCAGGCTTCCGGCAGGATGCCTGTAGCTCAGATGCCTGCAGGACCGCGCTATTGCAGCGAGACTTTCTTCACTGTAGTCATAGATATCCATTCGCTACCTCCGGATAAGATACAGTACCGGAAATTCCGGTGCATGATGTACACTGTATTATTTGCAGATCATCCGCATGATATACCGGGCACGTGTAAATGCCGGGTATATGAATATGCCGGATATGCGGATATGTCGTGTATATGAAAATGCCGTGTATGTAAAAACGCCGGCTGTCAGAATCCAGCCGGCATTTTTGATCCGTCAGAAAAACCTGGTTACATATCCGATGAAAAACCGGATTCCCGTATAAAACATAAAATCAGATGCAGAAAACCCTTAAAACCGCACGGCCGCTTCCCCAGAGGCAGCCTTGCGGTCACAGGGGGTGCCTCGCGGTTATAAAGGCTGCCTTACAGTCATAGCCTGACCAGGTTGGCAAATTCGGCCAGCAACCGCTTCATACCGTGGTTTTTGAACTGTATCTCGAGCACCTGGTCTCCCTTGTCAAATGTTACATTGGAAATGGTACCGACTCCGAATTTCTTGTGGACCACCCGGTCGCCAGGCTTGTAATCTGCTGCTGCCGCGGCAGCCTTCCCATTTCCGGCAGATGTGCCTGCCGTCTCCGTGCCGAAGATCGGTTTGAAACTGCCTGTGCCGCCGGATCTGACGGTATCGCTGAATCTGCCTGTGCCGACGGATCCCCCGACGCCGCTTGGGCCGAAGCTTTCTTCGCCGTTATATCTGCCGCCGGCGCCGTAGCCCTTATCCCATCCGAAGCTGCCGCGGCCTGTGGATCCGCCTTCGCCGCTCCTCCTGTTCCTGTTCATAACGATGAGATCATCAGGTATGTCGTCCATGAACCTGGAGCATCTGTTGTATGAAGTGCTGCCGAAAAGCGTCCTCGCATGGGTACTGGTAAAGTACAGCTTTTCCATGGCCCGTGTTATGCCGACATAGCAGAGTCTCCTCTCCTCCTCAAGCGCAGCATCGCTTTCCATTGAACGCAGGCCCGGGAATACCCCCTCCTCGAACCCGGGTATGAACACGACGGGGAACTCGAGTCCTTTGGCGCTGTGCAGCGTCATCAGGGCCACATAGTCCTTTTCACTTTCCATGGTGTCTATGTCCATTACCAGCGAAACATTGGCAAGGTATGCCTCGAGCCCTTTTTCTTCGCTTTGGGCCTCAAAATCGATGGCGCCGGATATCAGTTCCCGGATGTTTTCGACACGGGTCCTCGATTCCTCGGTGTCCTCGGCCTGTAGTTCGTCAAGTATGCCTGATTTGTTTATCACTTCATTGATCAGTTCGGATACGCTGAGGCTTTCAGACAATGCTTTGAAGCCTGCGATCATGTCTGCGAATGCCACGAGCTTGTCGGCTGCGCGCTTCAGTTCAGGTATCTCCGATGCGGACGAAACTATAGCGAAAATGCTGCAGTTCCTTTCGGACGCCAGTTCCTCGGCAGTGCCCAGCGTCGTGTTTCCTATCCCTCTTTTGGGTACGTTTATTATCCTTTTGAGCGCAACATCGTCTGAAGGGTTCTGTATCAGTCTCAGGTATGCGATGATGTCCTTGATTTCCTTCCTGTCGTAGAACTTGAGCCCGCCGAATACCCGATAGGGTATGCCCGACCTCATGAACGCTTCCTCAAGGGCGCGCGACTGGGCATTTACCCTGTACAGCAGCGCAAAATCGCTGTACTTCCTTCCCTCTTCCTTCACAAGCCTCTCTATTTCACTGGTTATGAAGGAAGCCTCTTCCCTCTCGTCCTCGGCCTCGTAATACTGTATCTTTTCGCCCTTCTCATTCGTGGTCCAGAGTTTCTTGCTCTTTCTGCCGTGGTTCTGCTTTATCACATTGTTGGCCGCGTCGAGTATCGTCCCGGTGGAACGGTAATTCTGCTCCAGCTTGATCACTTTCGTGTCGCTGAAATCTTTTTCGAATTCCAGGATATTTCGTATATCCGCGCCCCTGAAGCTGTATATGGACTGGTCGTCATCGCCCACGACGCAAAGGTTCCTGAAGTTCCTTGAAAGCAGGTTTACAAGCATATACTGGGCATAATTCGTGTCCTGGTACTCATCGACCAGTATGTACCTGAACTTAAGCTGATACTCCTCCATAACGTCAGGGTTATCCACGAACAGCCTGATCGTCTGCATTATTATGTCATCGAAATCAAGAGCATTGTTGCTTTTCAGCTTTTTCTGGTAAAGTTCATATATGGCGGCTATTTTGCCCAGCCGGTAATCGGATCCCGCTTCCCTGGCATAGTTCTGCGGTTCCCTCAGTTCATCCTTCGCCCTGCTTATCTTTGAAAGCACCTCCCTTACCGGGAAGTTGCTTTCGTTGAGTTTCAGTTCCTTTATGCAGTCCTTTGCCAGTGCCTGCTGGTCTGTTGTATCGAATATGACAAAGTTTCTGCTGTATCCAAGCTTGTCGATATGCTTTCTCAGGATCCTGACGCACGCCGCATGGAAAGTGCCCACCCATATGCCTTCCAGGCCTTCGCCAAGCATGTTCTCGAGCCTGTCCTTCATCTCTCTCGCAGCCTTGTTGGTAAAAGTGATGGCCAATATGGATGATGGGTGGACAGGATTGTCCCTCATGACGGTACAGAGCCTGTCCTGTTCCTCAGGCGTGACGGCGGCGCCTGCGGCTGCCTTGTGCATGAGTTCGATATCCTCTTCGGTTAAATTGGCAGGGACTCTTTCCGAATGGTATGCGTTGCCGTACTTTATCATGTATGCGATCCTGTTCACAAGCACCGAGGTCTTCCCCGACCCGGCGCCCGCAAGGACCAGCAGCGGGCCCTTTATCTGGAAAACAGCCTGCCTTTGCTGTGGATTGAGCCTTCCGAATTCCTTTTCGAGCAGTTCCTTCCTTAACCTTATGAATTCCTGCCTGTTTGCTTCTGTCATCATCAGATCAGCACCCTGTTTTCATTTTATCGTATCTCCCATTATATCCAACGATCTGCCGCCGCGCAACACAAAAACAAACATCCGTTCGAGATGTCTTTTTATTCCTGCGTTTGATTTGCTGGCGATCCCGGAAATATTGCTGTCTGGTATTCCCCGGAATACTGCCGATCGGTATTCCCTGAAATTCCGCCCGTTATCCCGGATCTGCGGCACAATATCAAAAAGAGACAGGCCCGGTTCGCGGGCGCTGCCTCTTATGTATGCCGTAAATCCTGTCATATGTCACTGCCGAATTGCCTCGTGCCGTCTTCACCAGCCAAAATCGATGGTGTACCCGAACGCATCGAGGATCTGTTCGATGACGGCAAAGTTGACGATGAAGCCTGCTACGATCAGTGTAAAACTTATGATCCCAAGCACAAGCACTGCTCTTGCATAGTTTTTGGTATTCCTGTTGAATGAACTTCCGAAGCTCCATACGAGTATCATAATGAACCCGATGATGGGAATCCACTGCAATATCAGCATACCGAAAAACTTCCAGAATGACAGCGGCTCGGTTTTTTCAACCTTCTTAGGAGCTGCATACATGTCCGTCTGAGCAACAGGCGGTTTCTGCCCCTGGGGCTGGTATGACGGCTGTACCGGCTTTGGCTGGGGTGACTGCTGTGCCGGTGCTGCCTGGGGAGGTCGCTTTTCAGGTTCCGGTTGCACCGGTGCTGCCTGGGGCATTTCGGCCTGGGGATGAAACACTACTGCCATTTCACAGCTCCCATCCGCAGATACCCGGATTTGATCATTCACAGGATCATCAAGGAATATTTAAACGACAGCGTATATGGAGACAGGGTGGAGGAGCTCAAAAAGAAAACCATGGAAGCGGCGGATCGTTCCTCTCTGATGGAACGCAGGGCTGAAGAGTTGGAACGGGAAGTTGAAAAGCTGAAGAAAGCGGAATATATGACCTATCACATCGGTGAGGAGTTCACCGGTATTATAAGCGGAGTGGCTTCCTTCGGGTTCTTCGTTCAGATTGAGGGAACCATAGAAGGGCTTGTCCGGGTGGAGAACCTGGATGAGGATTATTATATATATGAAGCGGAAGCGTATCGCTTCATCGGGCGCAACAGCAGGAAAACCTATACTCTGGGAGATCCGGTTACCGTATTGGTGGATTCGGTGGATGTGACGGCGAGGGAAATCAATTTTGTCCTCAGCGATCCGGATTCCAGAATGACGGAGTGAAGAGCAAAGCAATAGTGAGGAGTTCCAGCCTGCCCATGAGCATGAGAAAACAAAGGTAGAGCTTTGAGAAACCGGAAAAAAGGGCAAAGGATCCGCCCGGGCCCACGATCTCCATGCCCGGTCCCACGTTGTTCAGCGTGGCTACTACCGTGGAGAAGGTGGTGAGAAAGTCCAGATTCTCAAGGGAAAGAACCAAGACGCTCAGCACAAAAACAAATGCGTACAGGGAAAGGAAAGACGTAATCCCCGATACCGTTTCGGAAGATATGATCTTTCCTTGTATTTTTACGGGCACAACTGCACTGGGATGTAATCTCATGTAAATGCCTTTTTGGATAAGCTTGAACAGCGCGATTATCCGTATCACCTTGATCCCGCCTCCTGTGGATGCTGAAGAAGCTCCGATGAGCATCAGCAGAAGAAGCATTGCTTTGCTGAAAGCCGGCCAAAGGTTATAATTCGCGCTGAAATGGCCGGTGGTGGTAATGAAGACGGTGGATTGGAAAAGGCCGTATCGCAGTGATTCTCCTATAGAATCGTAGCTGCCTGTGAGCCAAAGGTTTGCCGCAATGAAAAGCCCTCCCCCTGCGAGGATAATCAGAAAAGTCCGAAGCTCACTGTTGGAAAAGAATTGCTTCCATTTCCCCTGAATAATGTTGTAGTAAAGAGTGAAATTGATACAGGCGAGGACGGTAAAGAAAGACGCAACAAATTCAACGTATCCGCTGTTGAAATGAGAGATTCCTTCATTGTAATTGGATAAGCCCCCCGAAGACATACTACCCAGAGCTGCAATAACGGAATCAAAAAAGCCCAAACCTCCACGCTTAAAAAGGATGCCAGCCGCCAGGGAAAAAACGATGTAGATTATATAGAGTATTTTTGCCGAATCGGTCATCCTTGGAGCCATTTTGCTCAGGGAGATGCCGGGGGTTTCCGCCTTGGCCATATTCTGGCCGCCTATTCCCAGAGCCGGGAGAATACTGATAGCGAAAACCAGGATACCCATGCCGCCCAACCATTGGCAGAAGGAGCGCCAAAACAAAATCCCCTTCGGCAGGATTTCCACGTTTGTTACGATGGAAGCCCCTGTAGTTGTAAATCCGGAAACGGCTTCAAAAAAGGCGTCGATAAATCCGTCGGTGGTTCCCGTTGCCAGGTATGGAAGGCAGCCGATGAGGGAAGCCAAAAGCCAGCTTAAGGCTACGGCAAGGTAACCTTCCCGAATCCTAAGCCTTGATGCCGTTGCTCTTATCCTGACACTTAAGGCCATACCGATGGCCAGAACCGGAACTATGATCATGAAAAACAGTACTGCCACATCGTACTCCGCATAAAATACGGACACCAGGGCCGAGGGGATCATGGCCACCCCGACGAGGATGGTGACAAAGCTGAGAGTTTTAATAATCACAGGGAAATTCAGCGACATAAACAGCTCCTTGTAAATCAGTAATCCAATAGAGTTATCTTTTGTCAGGAGATAAAGCCCCATTTCCTGGGCTGAAAAAACTTCTCCAACTTCGGCAGCTGGGAAAGTAAGAACAAGATGATGACCTTATCCCCTTCTTCTAT
>DAOSCC010000102.1:0-8465 GCA_035361135.1 Clostridiales bacterium
GGAGGTGGCTCCGATACCTCCCGGGACATATCCGCCAAATATAGAGGGCGCCGAACAGGAGATACAAAGGCTTACATATGCAAGGGCACATGAGATCTACGGTGATCCTCTTCCTGAAATAGTGTCAAAAAGGCTTGAAAAAGAACTCAACTCGATCATCAGGAATGGGTTTGCCGTCATGTATCTGATAGCGCAGAAACTGGTGAAAAAATCCAACGATGACGGATATATCGTAGGTTCGAGGGGATCGGTGGGTTCTTCGCTGGTCGCGACGATGTCGGGGATAACGGAGGTGAATCCCCTGCCGCCCCACTATATCTGCCGGAAATGCAAACATTCGGAGTTTATAACGGACGGTTCCGTCGGATCGGGGTTCGACCTGCCTGCCAAAAAATGTCCTGAATGCGGCGAACTGATGAGAGGCGACGGACATGACATACCGTTCGAGACCTTCCTCGGTTTCGACGGGGACAAGGCCCCTGATATCGATCTGAACTTCTCTGGCGAGTACCAGGCCAGAGCACATAAATACACGGAGGTCATTTTCGGAAAAGACCATGTCTACAGAGCCGGTACCATAGCTTCCGTCGCGGACAAGACGGCTTATGGCTTCGTCATGAAATACCTGGAGGAGAAAGGTATCACTGCTACGAACGCTGAAATAAACAGGCTTGTGGCAGGCTGCACCGGTATAAAGAGGACCACGGGACAGCATCCCGGAGGCATAATCGTCATACCGTCGGACAAGGATGTGCATGATTTCACACCCATCCAGAGGCCGGCTGACGATACGTCCTCGGATGTGATAACCACGCATTTCGACTTCCATTCACTGCACGACACTATACTCAAGCTGGACATCCTGGGGCATGATGACCCGACCATGATCAAGATGCTCTGCGACCTGACCGGCATGAATATAAAGGATGTGCCGGTCAACGATGAAAAAGTGATGCAGCTGTTCGTCTCAACAGAGCCCCTCGGGATCAGGCCTGAGGATATAAACTGCGAGGTGGGCACATTTGCCCTGCCTGAATTCGGGACAAGGTTCGTAAGGCAGATGCTGCTGGATACCAAACCCAAGACGTTTTCCGATCTGCTGCAGATAAGCGGACTTTCCCACGGCACTGACGTTTGGCTGAACAATGCCCAGGATCTTATCAGGGACGGTGTCTGTACAATATCCGAAGTCATAGGCACCAGGGACAGTATAATGATCTACCTGATGTACCAGGGGCTTCCGCCAAAATCCGCATTCAAGATCATGGAAGATGTCAGGAAGGGAAAAGGCCTTAAACCGGAATATGAAGAAGAAATGAAAGCCCATGGCGTTCCCGGATGGTACATCGAGTCATGCAAAAAGATAAAGTACATGTTCCCCAAAGCCCATGCTGCAGCCTACGTGCTGATGGCAATGAGGATAGGATGGTTCAAGGTATATCATCCGCTTGCCTTCTATACTGCGTACTTTACAGTCAGGGCAGATGAGTTTGATGCCACCACGATGGCATCCGGGAAAAAGAATGTGGAAAAAAGGATAGAGGAACTCGAAAAACAGGGCAATTCCATTTCGGCGAAGGACAGGAACGTGCTTACGATACTTGAAGTCGCCAATGAAATGTATGCGAGAGGCATAGAGTTTCTTCCGGTGGATCTCTACGAATCTGATGCGGTCAGGTTCAGGATCCAGGGCAACGGCATCAGGCCGCCGCTGAACTCGCTGCCCGGGCTCGGGGCCAACGCTGCGAAGGCCATAGCGGATGCGCGCGGGCAGGGTGAGTTCATTTCCATCGACGACCTGAAGCTTAGGGCAAAGGTCAGCAAGAGCGTCATCGAGATACTTCAGCAAAGCGGATGCCTCGACGGCATTCCCGAAAGCAGCCAGATAAGCATGTTCTGACAAACAGGTACGGACATGCATGATTCGTTTGCGGGGACTTTTCCGGGGTTCCTCCGAGGATCCTGAAAACCCGCAGAACAGTAAAAAACTGAAATAAAAGGATTGATAAATGTAAACAATAATGATATAATACACCGTGGACCAAGTATATCTTTTTTTAGGCAAAGAGTGGGCTTACCCCACTCTTTGTCTTTAGCGACAGGCTGCATGGCCGGAAGGAACGGAGATGAACGATGGCGAAGAAGAAAGTGGAAGATATCGTGGAAGAACTTGCAAAGCCGGTAGTTGAAGCATTGTCCTTCGAGCTGGTGGACGTGGAATACCTGAAAGAAGGCGCCAACTGGTATCTGAGGATATACATAGACAAACCCGGCGGAGTTACCATCGATGACTGCCAGGCTGTGAGCGAGCAGATGAGCAGCATACTGGACAGGGAAGATCCAATAAAGCAGAGCTACATGCTGGAGGTATCATCTCCAGGCGAAAGGCCGCTGAAGAAGGACAGAGACTTTGAACGATTCAGGGGCGAGTTCGTAGAGGTGAAGCTTTACCAGCCGCTCAACGGCAAAAAGATATATGAGGGTGAGCTGCTCGGCTTGAACGGAGACATTATAGAGATAAGGACAGATGACGGTGTCACAATGGGCTTTGATAGGAAGGATACAGCCCTTGTCAGACGGATCATCCGTTTTTAGCTGGCATTCCATCCCGCAGGCGGGGCCATGCTTGTATGTAAATTCCCGTATACAGAGGTATTACAGGAGGTAAAAATATGAGTGCGGAATTGATTCGTGCATTGGATCAACTGGAAAAAGAAAGAGGAATAGAGAAAGAAGTTTTGATTGAGGCAATCGAAGCTGCTCTCGTTTCAGCGTACAAAAAGAATTTTGGTACCTCACAGGACGTCAGGATATCTATAGACCGTGACACCGGCGAAGTGAAAGTGTTTGCGCTCAAAAAAGTCACAGCCAGGCCCATGGATGAAAACAGCGAGATTTCGCTGGAAGATGCATTGAAGCTGGACAGCAGATATGCTGAGGATGATATAGCAGAGGTAGAGGTCACGCCGAGAAAATTCGGAAGGATAGCCGCACAGACGGCGAAGAACGTTGTGCTGCAAAGGATACGGGAAGCAGAACGCAACCTGATATACGAAGAATATTTCAACAAGGAAGGCGACATCGTCACCGGCATTGTCCAGCGTATCGAGCGCAGGAATGTGATAATAGATCTCGGGAAAGCCGAAGCCATCATGCTTCCGCCTGAGCAGACCAACGGAGAAGAATACAGGTTCAATGACAGGATAAAAACATATATCGTGGAAGTCAGGAAAACCACAAAAGGTCCGCAGATACTTGTTTCCAGGACACATCCGGGCCTTGTCAAGAGGCTTTTTGAACTGGAGGTCCCTGAGATACACGACGGAACGGTCGAAATAAAGAGCATATCCCGCGAAGCCGGATCCAGGACGAAGATCGCCGTTTATTCAAAGGATCCTAACGTCGACCCCATCGGCGCCTGTGTAGGGCAGAGGGGGACGAGGGTCCAGGCCATCGTTGATGAACTCAGGGGTGAGAAGATCGACATAATCAAATGGAGCAGCGATCCCGAGGAATATATCTCCAGCAGCCTCAGCCCCGCAAAAGTCGTGCGGGTCGACGTCGATGAAGAAACCAGGACGGCAAGGGTCATAGTACCGGATTTCCAGCTTTCGCTGGCGATCGGGAAAGAAGGCCAGAATGCAAGGCTTGCAGCCAAACTGACCGGCTGGAAGATAGATATAAAGAGCGAGTCGCAGTTCAGGGCCGCCATCGAACAGCAGATATTCAGCATGGACAGCGGATATGACGGCGAAACAGCAGATGAAGACGAAGAAGACTATGATGAAGAGTATGACGGAACCAACGACGGCACTGAAGAAGACGGTTTCGAGGATCATGAAGACGGAACCGAAACCGCGGACGGCGGCGGGACCGATCCGGATGAATCAGATCCGGAACAGGACAGTGAACCGGAACAGGAGTGAGGCGCTTGAAGAAAAAAAGGATTCCATTGCGCATGTGCACAGGATGTCATGAGATGAAGCCCAAAAAGGAGCTAATCAGGATCGTCAGGGACAAGGAAGGCGCGATAAGCATAGACCTGACGGGCAAGAAGTCCGGCAGAGGCGCATACATCTGCAGGAACGTTGAATGCCTCAGAAGCGCCAGGAAAGGGAAGAAGCTGGAAAGAGCATTTGAAGCGCCGGTGGATGATGCTGTATATGCGGCACTGGAAGAGCAACTTGTGGAGCAGACTGAGAGAAATGATGGATAACAGGGTATACTCATTCTTGGGGCTGGCGACAAAAGCCGGAAAGCTGATTTCAGGCGATGAGACCTGCGAGAGAGCCATAAAGGCCGGGAAAGCCCGTCTTGTTATTGTAACGGAGGACGCTTCCGGCAATACAAGGAAAAAATTCATGGATATGTGCAGTTACAGAAACATTGACATAAGATGTTTTGGAAAGAAGGAGAAGCTTGGGAGACATATCGGCAAAAGTGTGCGTTCAGTCGTTGCCGTGATTGACGGGAGCTTTGCAGAGCGTCTTCTGGAAATGATCGATGATCACGGTAAAGAATATGGGGGTGTATAATTTGGAAAAAGTCAGAGTATATGAACTGGCAAAGGAACTGAATACGACAAGCAAGAGGCTGATGGAGAAACTAGCGGAGATCAATATCATTGTAAAGAACCATATGAGCCTTCTTGACGAAAAGGAGCTTGAGGCCCTTTACAGGCATATCGGCGTGATCAGGCATGATGATAAAAAGAGCGAGGCAGAGGAACCCAAAACTGCGCCCGCCGTGCCTGTGCAGCCCAAGCCTGAACTGAGGAGAGACAAAAAGAATGCCCCCTGTATTATAAGAACGACAGAGATAGTAATAAATACAAAAGACGACAGTCATACATTCGGGAGCGGTTACGGCAAAGACAGCCACAAAGACAGCCAAAAGAATATCAGGAACAGCTATATCAGATCAGATGACAGCAATTCGGGCCTGCTTTCCGGTTTTGTGAGAAAGAGCAGGACCGACTATATCGAAACGATGATCGCTGCCAGGAAACAGGAAACGACCAGGAAGGAGCAGGAACCTGCAGCCTCAGCCGGCCAGACAGAGAAGAACGGCAAAGTTGTCGCGAAACCGGAGACAAAGACAGATACGCAGCCGGAGAAAAAGGAAAAGGCAGCAGACCGTGTCCAGGCTCAGAAACCGGATATTCAGAAGGCTGATGTTCAAAAGCCCGATACGGGGAAGGATGTTCTGAAAGAACGGAAAACACAGGCAGAAGCAGCCGATGCGGCCAGGGAGAAAAAAGCGAAGCCGGCTGAAGCGAAAGGCAGGGAAGCAGATACAGACGCCAGGACGGCTGATAAGCCGAAGCAGACCGTCACAGGCGCCGCTGCCGAAGTGAAGCCTGTACAGCCGGAAAAGGCGGCTCAGACCGGCAAACCCGCCGACAGTGCGGCGGTTGAAGCTCAAAAAGCCGGAAAAAGCGCTGCCCATGCAACTGAAAAGTTCAGGGGAGAAGGCCAGCAGCGGAAGGATACCAGGCCCCTGACTGCAAAACCACAGCATCAGGCTCCAAAGCCCCAGTATGACAGGGGGCAGTACCAGGGAGCGAGAACAGGCGGAGGATACAAGCCGGCCGGCAAACAGCTCGACATTCCGATGCCTGATTTCGCAGCCGTACAGAAAGATGAGACTGCCTCGCAGAGAGGGGAGAGCAGGCGTGAATTCTCGGGCAAGGATTTTGACAAAGATGCAAAAAGAGAACAGAGGAAAGAGGCTCTGAAGGTCGTTCCGAGCAAACCCAGCAAGAAGATCAAACCTACCAATATAGGTTTGCATGAAAAGAAAGGGGTTTCAGAGATCCTTTCCGAGGATTTCCTTTTTGATGATTTTTATGATGAAGCCGGCATCAGGAAAAAGAAGCTGAGCAGGCAGAAAAAGAGCAAGGAAGAGAATAAGCATATTCCGCCGAAAGCAGTGCTCACCACGATAAAAATACCTGAGAGCGTAACGGTGAAAGAACTGGCCGAAGCTTTGAAAAAAACCTCTTCCGAGGTCATCAAAAAGCTGATGGGATATGGAATAATGGCAACTCTCAACCAGGAAGTGGATTTCGACACCGCTGCGGTCGTAGCGGAAGAGTTTGGCGTAAGGGCAGAAAAGGAAGTCATCCTCAGCGAAGAAGACATCCTGTTCGACGATGAGCCTGACGATCCGGAAAAGCTTGTACCCAGGCCGCCGGTGGTAGTTGTCATGGGCCATGTCGACCATGGAAAAACTTCGCTGCTTGACGCGATCAGGTCGACCCATGTGATAGACAGTGAAGCAGGCGGAATCACGCAGCATATAGGCGCATATACCGTCCAGATCAACGGCAGGAACATCACTTTCCTCGATACCCCGGGCCATGAAGCCTTTACCGCGATGAGGGCAAGGGGCGCCCAGGTGACCGACGTTGCCATACTCGTTGTGGCAGCGGATGACGGTGTCATGCCGCAGACGATAGAGGCAATAAATCATGCGAAATCGGCAAATGTATCGATAATCGTCGCAATTAACAAGATAGACAAACCGGGGGCGAACCCGGATAAAGTCAAGCAGGATCTTACACAGTACGGGCTCGTGCCTGAAGAATGGGGCGGAGACGTGATCTGTGTCGAGATATCGGCAAAGAAGCGCATAAATATCGACCAACTGCTCGAAATGGTGCTCCTGACGGCCGATATACTCGAACTTAAAGCCGACCCGACAAGGCAGGCAAAAGGCACCGTCATTGAAGCAAAGCTTGACAAGAACAGAGGCCCGGTGGCTACACTGCTGGTGCAGAGAGGTACGCTGAATGTCGGTGATTCGATCATCACCGGTACAACTGTCGGCAGGATCAGGGCCATGATGGACGACAAGGGCAAATCGATAAAGAGCGCCGGTCCGTCAACACCGGTGGAAATACTCGGACTGCCTGAAGTGCCGGTTGCAGGCGAGACGTTCTATGCGGTCACAGATGAAAAACTCGCAAGGCAGTTGGCTGAAAAGCGCAGGATAAGGCAGCAGCAGGAGCACCAGCACACTGCCGCCAAGGTGTCGCTTGACGGCCTGTTCAAGCAGATACAGGAAGGCAAGGTCAAGGACCTCAACCTGATCATCAAGGCGGATGTACAGGGGACGGTGGAGGCCCTGAAGCAGTCCCTCGAGAAACTGTCCAACGACGAAGTGAGGGTCAACGTGATCCATGGGGCCGTCGGCGGTATCACCGAATCCGACGTAACGTTCGCAGACGTCTCCAATGCCATAATCATCGGCTTCAATGTCAGGCCGATGCCCAATGTTTCAGAGGCAGCCAAGAGGGCAGGCGTAGACATCCGTCTGTACAATGTCATCTACAATGCCATAGAGGACATGGAGGCGGCCATGAAGGGCATGCTCGAACCGACATACAGAGAGGTTGTGATCGGGCATGTCGAAGTAAGACAGATATTCAGGATATCAGGCATCGGGACCATTGCAGGCTGCTATGTCCTGGACGGCAGGATAACAAGGAACAGTGACGTCAGGGTCGTCAGGGACGGTATAGTGGTCCACGAAGGCCACCTCGCATCGCTCAAGCGTTTCAAGGACGACGTAAGAGAGGTGCAGCAGGGTTATGAATGCGGGCTTTCGATAGAGAAATTCAATGATATCAAGGAGAATGATATTATCGAAGTGTTCGTTATGGAAGAGGTAAAACGCTGACGGCGTTATCAGCATGCGGCAAGGCTGGACAGGCGGGTCATACTGTCTGCCCGGCCTTTTTGTAAAAGTGGCTGTCCGCCGGGCAGCATGTGCCGAAAGGAGTGGTTTTATGGACAGGACAGACAGGATATCCGAAGAAATAAAAAGAGAGATCAGCTTCATAATCCAGAATGAACTGAAGGATCCCAGGCTCGGCAAAATGATCAGCGTGACGGCGGTGGATGTCACAAGGGATCTGAGATATGCAAAGGTCTATGTCAGCGTGCTTGGGGACGAAAATGACAAAAAGGATGCGGCCAGCGGCCTGAAAAGCGCTTCAGGATTCATAAGGCGCGAGATAGGACGGCGGGTACAATTGCGGTATACGCCTGAAATCATATTTGAACTGGATGATTCCATAGAACGCGGGGTATATATAAATAAACTTATAAATGATACGATCCAGGACAACAGGAGAGGGACCCATGCTGAAGAAGATAGCGGAAGAGATGGCTAAAGCCGGCAGCATAGTGATACTGCCCCATATAGCGGCTGACGGGGATGCCATTGGCTCATCCGTCGCGCTTGCGATCGGATTGTCCGGTGCAGGAAAGGAAGTTTCGGTACTTCTCGAAGAGAAGGCACCCCAGATGTATAATTTCCTTCCCGGACTTGAGATGGCCCGCGTATATGATGCCGATGACAGGAAGTATGATCTCGCGGTCGCACTGGACTGCGGCGACCCTGAAAGGCTCGGCAGCAGAAGGCCCGTATTTGAGAAGGCACCTGTAACGGTAAATATC
>DAOSCC010000103.1:0-8281 GCA_035361135.1 Clostridiales bacterium
GCAGGCAAAGGGCTTTGACGGTCGGCTCTCCATCGCCGGACACGGGATTCTGTGCAAGATACTCTTCATATATATCTTCTGAAAAAAGCTGGCCGGCACGCTGCAGTTCTCTCAGCTCTGCCAGGGTCTCCCTTGCCTCGTCACGTCCGTATTTTGCTGAAAACCTTTCAATGATGGCCTTATCCGGTTTATCAAGTTCGTCGGTCATCTCATATGCGGTATCATCGACCACATGAACGGTTCCGCTGTTGACGTCCAGTATGATGTTCGTACCGTGCATCCTGAATTTGTGTATCATTTATTTCTCCCCATTCTGATATCATCATGTCTCATATTTGATCTGAATTGGCTAACACCTGGGTTGTCCGTCGCCGGTATGCAATACCGGACACGAACATGTCCGGACATAATAACAGCGAGAGGTGTATATCCTCCCGCTGTCAAACCTCTTCAGCCGGTTATCTCTTCTCGCATTTCTGGTTTGCGACAGTGCAGCTCGTTTTGCATGCCGACTGGCAGGAAGTCTGGCATTCGCCGCAGCCGGAACTGCTGATGTCTTTTTTGCTTACAGGTGCATTGATAGTCTTTATATGTTTCATATGTAATCCCCCTGATCTGTAATAATTTTCTGCTGGTCATACTTTGCCTGAATATTATAGCACAATCATCGGCACATGAAAAGGTCAGCCGTCAATATATTTATATCTTGGGCTCTTCTTCGTATTTATGCTCATTATTCCGCCGATGGCTCCTGAAAGCACGCCGATTATCGTCATCGTGAGAACGTTCCTGTCTACTGCAAAATTGTTGAACACTATACTGCTGAACAAATAAAGGATGATCATGTAGATCAGCCCTACAATGCTCCCGTTAAGCCAACCTTTGCTCCGTACCCCCCTGGTCGACACCGCGCCGGCAGTAATCACGCTTATGACAGTTATGACCACTACAACAGGCGTAACCAGCCTCTGCGGAAAATCAACATTTGCCAGTATCAGTGCAAAAAGCAGGAATGCGGGGATAGTAATAATATAGGAAGCAAGAAGGCCTTTAAGAAGCAGCAGCGGATTGAGTCCTTCATACTCTTCCTGTTTTATGCCGGTACTTTTCCTTGCAGGCATGTTATCACTCCCAGGCATGTATATTTTATATTATATAATTATTACCTGGGTTCGGATTATAGAACTCCCCGGCCGTCGGCCATCTTCCGCAAAAATGCAAAAATCCCGTCCTTGCGGCTAACGGGATCATATGCATGGCTTAATACAGGATAACTTTCCTGACTATGAGTTCTTAATAACGCTCCCCTGGAGACGTCTTTTCCAGGATCAGGATTCGATCGGTTTAATTACTTCCTTTATAGCCCATTTTTTAAGATTGATCTTGGCTTTTTCCACTCCGGTCTCTATCGTTACCTCGTCATCTTTTATGTTGACGACTTTGCCCGAGATACCGCCGATCGTTATTACCTGGTGCCCAACCTGCATCGAGTCGAGCATTTCTTTCGCCTTCTTGTCCCTTCTTTTCTGGGGCAGGAAAATAAGCAAATACATCATCAGGATGAAAAACACCAGGCAACCCAGTGTACGTAGCCACATGCTGATGCCTTCAGTTTCCATATGCTTCCTCCTTCAATTTTTGATTTATTGCTACAGGTCTTGCAATCGACCATAATAACCCGCTTTAAAGTTTATACCCGTATGAACTGAAAAATTCTTCCCTGAAATCACCGAGTCTATCCTCCATTATAGCTTGTCTTACATTTGCCATCAAGTCCAAAAGGAATTTCAGGTTATGCAGCGTTGTCAGCCTGAGTCCGAGGATCTCCTGCGCCTTCAGCAAATGCCTGATATACGCTCTGGTGAAATTCTTGCACGCGTAACAGTCGCATTTGGGATCAAGCGGCGAAAAGTCCCTGGCATACTTTGCATCCCGCACGATGATCCTGCCTTCGGAAGTCATCACGGTCCCGTTCCGCCCTATCCTGGTCGGCAGCACGCAGTCGAACATGTCTATGCCGCGTATGGCCCCTTCCACAAGATAATCAGGACTGCCCACTCCCATGAGGTATCTTGGCCTGTCTTCCGGAAGCAGCGGTACCGTATATTCGAGTATCCTGTACATATCCTGCGGCGGCTCGCCGACGCTGAGCCCGCCTATCGAATATCCGGGGAAATCCAGCTTTACAAGATCCCTAGCACTTTTCTCCCTGAGATCCTCATATACGCCTCCCTGGACGATGCCGAACAAAGCCTGCTTTTCAGTATCCTTATGCGCTTCCCTGCACCGCTCTGCCCATCTTGTGGTCCTTTCCATCGATTTCTTCGCGTAATCATGGTCGGCCGGATATGGTATGCATTCATCGAATGCCATGATAATATCAGAACCAAGATCGTTCTGTATCTTTATTGCCAGTTCCGGTGTAAACATGTGCTTAGAACCGTCTATGTGAGACCTGAACGTCACGCCTTCCTCAGTTATGTTCCTCAGATCGCTGAGGCTGAATACCTGGAATCCGCCGCTGTCCGTCAGTATCGGCCTGTCCCAGTTCATGAACCTGTGCAGTCCGCCTGCCTCGCGTATCAGTTCACTGCCCGGCCTCATGTACAGATGGTATGTATTGCTCAGGATGATTCCAGCCCTGATCTCCTTCAGTTCATCAGGAGACATGCATTTGACGGTGGCCTGTGTTCCGACGGGCATGAACGCAGGGGTCTCGAAGGACCCGTGAGGCGTATGCACTATACCAAGTCTTGCTCCTGTCTGTTTGCATTTTTTAATTAGTTCGTATCTTATCGCAGACATCTGTTCACCTTGTCGAAATTATTCATGTGATACTATATTATGAACATGGCGTCGCCGAAGCTGAAGAACCTGTAACGCTGTTCGACGGCTATTCTGTAGGCATCAAGTATATTTTCCCTGCCTGCGAACGCACTGACAAGCATGAGGAGCGTCGACTCCGGCAGATGGAAGTTGGTGATCAGCCCATCAATTGCCTTGAACCTGTAACCCGGGTAAATGAAAATGTCAGTCGTTCCTGACGACGGTTTTACTAAACCGTCGTCAGAGCTTACAGTTTCAAGGACGCGGCAGCTCGTCGTCCCCACTGCGATGATCCTGCCGCCCTCCGTCCTTGCACGGTTGATCACATCCGCAGTCTCACTGCTCAGATTATATACTTCCGAATGCATAACGTGGTCTTCCACGTTTTCTGTTTTTACAGGCCTGAAAGTCCCAAGTCCTACATGCAGCGTCAGATACGCGGTATATATACCGCTGCGGCCCAGATCATCGAGCAGCTCTTTTGTAAAATGGAGCCCGGCCGTTGGCGCCGCTGCCGATCCCATATACCTGGAATACACTGTCTGATACCTTTCGGGATCCTGAAGCTTTTTTGTGATATAAGGCGGAAGCGGTACTATGCCTACCTTATCCAGTACCTGCTGGAAAATCCCCTCATATTCAAACTGGACGATCCTGTTGCCGCCCTCGACCACATCGAGGATCTCAGCCTTCAGCAAACCGTTCCCGAAAACGAATCTTGCTCCTGGTTTGGCTCTTCTACCGGGTTTGAGGATGACCTCCCATATATCTCCTGAAATGTTCTTCAATAATACGAATTCGATGCTTCCGCCCGTATCTTCCCTGGCGCCGAGAAGCCTTGCGGGCATTACCCTAGTGTCATTGAGGACAAGGCAATCGCCGGGTTTCAGGTATTCCTTTATATCCCTGAAGATCCTGTGCTCAATTTTCCCGCTTTTCCTGTCAAGCACCATGAGCCTGGAACTGCTCCTGTCTTCCAGCGGTTCCTGGGCTATCAGTTCCTGCGGCAGTTCATAGTAAAAATCGCTGGTTTTCATGGTTCTCCCGTTTCTATGTAATGTTGGCGTTCCATACTTTATCTTCTGCACATATACATAAAATATCCATTAAACATCGGATAACGATGAAACTGCCCAAATAAAGAGCTGCAATCACTGCAGCCCGTTAACCGTCATCCAGCAAATCATACTATAATTTAAACCGTTTTACAATATGTCAGATGCAACTATTCGACTTTTGTCCCCTGGAAGTAATATGTCAGTATCTCTTCATATGTCTTTCCGGCTTTCGCCATGCCTATCGCGCCTTCCTGGCTCATACCGACGGCATGTCCCCATCCTTTCCCCGTGAAGGTGTAAGTTTCGGGTATAACAGCCGCCTTGTTTACTGCGCCGTCGGCGCCAAGTATCGTGATCTTGTTGTTTGAGCCTGAAATCGTTGTGATCCCGCCAGCGGTAACGACCTTTTTGCCGCCAAGCTGGGTCTTGATTGGCTCTGATGCGACAGGAGCCGCAACAACAGGCAATGACGTTACCTTTTCAGCCGTTTCCCCGTTTTTACCGGCTTCAGGCGTACTGATTTCCGTTTCGTCTTTATCCTGGTTTCCTCCATTCGTTCCAGCCTGTCCGTCTGTTCCGCCCCGGGGATCCTGGGTGCCTGTACCGCTTTCCATATCAGGCCCTGAAGCTGGAATTTCCTCTTTCGCGATCACATTCACATCCTGAGCGCCGTCTTTGCCGGCGGTACTATCCGCAGACTGCATTACAGGGATCTCTGACAGGCCGGCAAGATATACGTCGGCATCCGTGGTTATCGTATATAACTGGCTGTCGAGTCCGAACAAAGTACGGCACCGCTCATTTGAAAAATACAAAGGTTCCCCCCTGCTGCTGCCTGTGACGGCCAGTTGCGTCACTCTGCCGGTAGGCGCTGTGCGGGTAATCGTCACACCAAGTATGCTGCCGAGTTCCGGAAGCATCGATTTTATATCCGAAGCTCGCAGCGTTTTCGACCATGTATATATTTTCTCGTAATCATCCTTTACACTCACAAGGTACGGATATGACGACCCCCATACATTACGTACGTCTTCCGTGCTTCCTCCCCCGGAAGCAAAATAATATACATGTTCTATTGGTTTCCCGTTATATGTTATAATCTTGTCATACACTTCGTCTATGGCCTTTCTGCATTCAGCCACCTCAACGCTGTAGCCTTTATAGACCTGGCAGTGGGTGGTGGCACATATATCGAATCCGGAACTTCCGTGTTTCCCCCTGTTGTTGAGGGCATACATCTTGGATACGACAGCCTGGGCTTTCAGTGCTTCCGACGGCGATTTCCCGCCTATCTCAGGAGGTACGTTGCCGTACAGATACTCTCTGAGCGAAACCACATTTATTACCGTCATGTCACTGTTCGAAAGCCTCTTCACCTCGACGCAGCCTCTGTAAGGCTTTCCTTTTATATTAATGACGGCAGAATCAGCTCCTGTTGCCGGCCTTAACTGCAGGAAATATTGCTTGCTCCCGAAAACACACAACGTCTGGTATTGTCCGTCGGTAACCACTACCCTGTTCGAAGAAGGGGTTACTATTTCAAATCCCGTTTCCCAAAACAGTGACTTGAGTTCCCGGATCATCGCTTCGGCTTCGGCCGTATCCATGCAAAAGCCGGTCCATACCTGCCATGCGTCATTGTAGGCGATATACGCATCAATGCCGGCCTGGCGGTATGAATGAACGCTGTTCATCGCCGATGCTGCATCCGGGTAATCGGTTCCTATTTTTACATGATAAGGACCGTATTTCTTTCCGGTGATATTGGAACCCGATCCGCTGAATTCCTTTAGACTGGTGCCGCTCGTATGGTAGTATGCGTCTTTGCGGACATAAACTGCTGAAGAACCTGTAAAGGAACATACTTCCGTGAACGTGCCGCCGCTGTTCACGAAGCCTGCCCTTACACCGGCCTGTGCCGATACGTCGAATATGGACTGGGCAGTATCAACAGAGCTTCCTTTATAATAGAGCCCTACCCTTATGGTCTCTTCATTTGTATTGGATGCCAGCCCCGTTCCTGCATTGGCGGAAAATATCACTGCGAATACCGCAGATGCAGCAAGCAGTGCCGTTATTTTTCTAATGATGCTTTTAGCCATATTATCTCCTCTTCATTAGTAGAAACACCTAATAATAACTCTCCGGCGCTAAAACACCTCATGTTGCCTGTATTCATTTTTTTAATTCGACACGGAAAGCCGATCTTCCTTCTGTTTCGACCTTTTTACCGAATTTTTCATATAATTTTAATATTTCTGTAATAAAACATTATAAGTTGCGGTGCAAAATATTTGACAATACGTAATACGGATGTTATTATTATTAAAAGCTTCTTTTAGTTGTCAATTGAATACGGATTGATAGAGGCGCGCTTCTGATGAGTAACTCCGTTTAGGCAGCAGGTGCCGATGAGACGGCGCGAAAGGCTGAAGCGCCGAAGGATACGATCCCCTGACGGGTCTGGTCCTGGGTGCAATGGCGAACAGCCTTGCAACTGTCATCAGGTATTGATGGAGCGCTATCAGTTCTAGTAAGCCTGACGGAAAAGCCAGGCATTAGCAGGCATATAGGACTGTTGGCACATCGCCAACAGTTTTTATTTATCAGGGAGGTATTGGTATGAACTCAAAACTCAGAGCAGGAGTAATCGGCGGAACCGGAATGGTAGGACAGCGGTTCATCACGCTGCTGGAGAATCATCCATGGTTCCAGGTAACGGCTGTCGCAGCCAGCGAAAGGTCTGCAGGCCTTCCTTTTGAAAAGGCTGTCGAAGGACGCTGGAAACTTGATGTCCCGATCCCGGAAAGTGTAAAGAACATCACTGTGATAAATGCCGCCGATATCGACAGGATGGCAGATGAAGTCGATTTCGTTTTCTGTGCGGTAGATATGCCGAAGGATGCTGTCAGGGAACTGGAAGAGAAATACGCTCGTGCGGAAATACCGGTAATATCGAACAACTCTGCACACAGATCCACCGAGGATGTTCCGATGATAATCCCGGAAGTCAACCCGCAGCACACAGCGATAATCGAAAAACAGAGAAAGCGTCTCGGCACGAGGAAAGGGTTCATTGCAGTGAAATCCAACTGCTCTCTCCAAAGTTATGTGCCGCCGGTCCATGCCCTGATGCAGTTTGGGCCGGAGAAGATACTCGCTTCGACTTACCAGGCAATATCCGGAGCCGGCAAGGTATTCAGGGAATGGCCTGAGATCATTGACAACGTAATACCATACATCGGCGGTGAAGAAGAAAAAAGCGAAAAGGAACCTCTTAAGATCTGGGGAACCATCGAAGGCGACGTTATCAAACCGGCATCAGGTCCCGCTGTTTCCGCCCAGTGTTACAGGGTCCCTGTTTCGGACGGTCATTTGGCTGCAGTGTATGTGTCATTCAGAAACAAGCCCTCGAAAGATGAAATACTTGCATGCTGGAAGGAATTCAGGGGCAAACCGCAGGAACTGAAGCTCCCCAGCGCGCCTGCACAGTTCATCACGTATTTCGATGAACCTGACAGGCCACAGACCAAGCTTGACAGAAACCTTGAGAACGGAATGGGAATCGCCGTCGGGAGGCTGCGTGAAGATAATCTGTTCGATTACAAATTCACCTGTCTGTCCCACAACACTATCAGGGGTGCAGCAGGCGGCGGGATACTTATGGCTGAACTGCTCAAAGCTGAAGGATGGCTTTGATATCACCTGCACAAATCATGAAGGAGGTCGTGAATTATGAAAAAGAGAGTTTTTACAGGATCAGGCGTTGCCATAATAACCCCCTTCACAGATGACGGAGTCGATTTTGACAAACTCGGCGAACTTATCGAATACCAGATAAATGAAAAAACTGATGCGATAATCATATGCGGGACCACCGGTGAAGCTTCAACTATGCCGGATGAGGAACACATCGAAGTCATCGCCTACACCGTCCGGAAAGTCAACGGAAGGATACCCGTGATCGCAGGCACCGGCAGCAATGACACCAGGCATGCCATCCATCTGAGCAAACGGGCGGAAGAAGTCGGTGCTGATGCTATACTTACCGTCACCCCGTATTACAACAAGACCACACAGGAAGGTTTGTACAGGCACTTCAGGGCTGTCGCCGAAAATATAGGCATTCCGGTGATACTGTACAATGTGCCTTCGAGGACTAATCTGAACATAGACCCCGATACTGTAGTGCGGCTGGCAGAATTAGACAATATCGTCGCCATAAAGGAATGCAACCTGAACCAGGCAGGAGAGATCATAAACCGCTGCGGTGATGATTTCACCGTTTATTCCGGGGAAGACGCCCTTGTCCTGCCGATGTTGTCTCTCGGCGGTAAAGGTGTCATATCCGTCATGGCGAACATAATACCCCACGCCACCCATGACATGGTAGCCTC
>DAOSCC010000104.1:0-8248 GCA_035361135.1 Clostridiales bacterium
AACGAAGGGAAGATAAAGTAGAAATCATTTTACACCACTTGACAAGACACTATCCGTTTTCTCTTTTACGTTTCCTGTATATATCAATAGAAACGTGTTCAATTATTGTAACAATAAATCCTTTTGTTTTGCGGCAATTAATTTCATCTATTTTATCCAGATGATTGATGATACGCAAAAAAGCCTGATGTACAGCATCTTCTGCCAGATCCACGTCCTTTAATATATTGTTGGCTGTATAAAACATAAGCTGTTTATAGGTCTTGTATAATTCCTCAAACTTGTCTTTATCTTCCTCGCTTTCAATCAATGCAATATAAATAAACACTTATCTATCTCTCCACATCATTTATGCCATATGAAAATCCATATATGCTTACATTATTTTCAATTATATCAGACATGAATATCTTGCGAAATGTTTCATTATAAAAGAAAAAAGGAAATGAATGTTACATGACATCCAGACGAAATCTGCGTATCTATAATATAAACAATATCTGTCTATGAATTGGGATTGATCCATATGCTGCTGTACTTGCCCGAATCGTCGCAGAGTTCATCCTCGATCATGTTCATGAAAGACTATAGTAAATTATCCATATGCGACTAAATCTTTCCACATGGCAGCCGTCTAACATGATATAATAAATTGTACGGATCATACGGCAGAAGAACCTTCCAGGATCACTAAAACGTATAGTTGCATTTCATGCCCAAATTAACCGCAAGGAGTGGTGTTTATGTCCAGATGGTGGCAGGAACGCGTTGTGTACCAGATCTATCCCAGGAGCTTCCAGGATACCAACGGAGACGGTATCGGCGATATCCCCGGCATAATCTCACGCCTGGACGAGCTTCGTGACCTGGGCGTCGGGATACTTTGGCTCAGCCCCGTATATCCTTCCCCCAATGCCGACTATGGCTACGATATCAGCGATTATTGCGCCATAAATCCCGAATTCGGGACCATGGAGGACATGGAACGACTCATTGCCGAAGCCGCCAAACGGGATATAAAGATAATCATGGACCTGGTTATAAACCACACTTCCGATGAACATCCATGGTTCGTACAAAGCCGTGACAAGCAGAGCCCGTACCGGGATTACTACATCTGGAGGCCCGGAAAAAACGGGAAACCTCCGAACAACTGGATGAGCTTCTTCGGCGGGAGTACCTGGGAATACGATGAAAAAAGCGGCGAATATTACCTGCACCTTTTCTCGAAAAAGCAGCCGGACCTCAACTGGAGAAACCCGAAGGTCATGGAGGAAGTAAAGAACATACTGCGCTTCTGGCTAGACAAAGGGATCGCGGGCTTCAGGTGCGACGTTATAAATTTGCTTTACAAAACGAGCCTGGAAAACGGAAAGCTAAGGCCGGCGATGGTGCTGCCCGGCAGCGAGCACTACGTTAACCAGGAAGGCACCCACGAGATCCTGAGGACGCTACGGCGGGAAGTATTCGACCATTATGACTGCTTCACGGTCGGGGAAACGGTATTCGTGAAAACGGAAGATGCAAAACTGCTGTGCGGCGAGGACCGCCGGGAACTCGACATGGTCTTCTTCTTCGAGCATATGGAAACCGATGCGGTTGCAAAATGGATACGGAGGAAATTCGATCCCGCCCGGTTCGTACGGGTCATCTCCAGGTGGCAGGATGCCCTTGAATGGAACGCCAATTACCTGGAGAACCATGACCAGCCCCGCAGTGTCTCGCGTTTCGGAGATGACGGCCGGTACCATGCAGAGTCCGCCATGATGCTCGGCACTCTTTTGCTTACCCTGCGCGGAACGCCTTTCATATACCAGGGCCAGGAAATAGGGATGACCAACTTCGACTTCACCGGAATGGAACAGATCCGCGACGTGGAATCCCACAATGTCTACAATCTTCTCAAACGGCTGCACATCCCTTCTTCATTGCGCTGGAAGATCATAAAGCCTACATCGAGGGACAATGCGCGCACGCCGATGCAGTGGGACAACAGCCCCAATGCCGGTTTTACAACGGGCACGCCCTGGATCGGCGTGAACGGCAACTACACTCGGATAAACGTGGCGTCCCAGATGAACGATCCTGGTTCCATCCGGAGCTATTACAAAAAACTGATCGTCCTGAGGAACTCGAGCAAAACCCTGATATATGGCGATTTCAAACCATTGGAGATCACCCGGCGCCTTTTCGCGTACAGGCGGGAACTGGACGGACACTCGATAACGGTCCTTCTGAATTTCTCCGATAAGCCGCAGAAGGCGGACTTCAGCGGCCGCCTGGTCATGTCGAACTATGGCAGGTCATCATACGGAGGCACGCTTGAACCATATGAGGCGGTGTTGCTTGAAAACGGAAGGATGGTGCAGGCATGATCGAATACCAGGATGGTGTGTTCCGGCTGTCGACGCAAAATACCTCGTACTGGTTCCGGGTGACGAAATTCGGGCACCTGGAACACATCCACTATGGCCCGAGGCTGAAGGAACAGCCTGTCGAAGGGCTTCTGCTCAAACGGACCGCTGCGATCGGAAGCAGCGTATCCTACGACGAGTCCGATCCGACTTACTGCCTGGACAACATGTGCCTTGAATGGTCGGGCATCGGCCGCGGCGACTACCGCCACTCCCCCGCGGAACTTAAAATGCCCGACGGCACCTTTACCTGCGATTTTCTCTACAAATCCCACAGGATATTGCCGGGCCATGTCTCCATGGATCCGCTGCCCACCGCTTATGGCGGAGAAAACGAATGCCGTACGCTGGAACTGACACTTGAAGATGAACCCAACAGCTGCCGGCTGATCCTTTACTACACCGTATATGAAAAAACCAATGTCATAACACGCCGGGCGGTACTGGAGAACCATAGCGACAAACCGCTGGTCATACGCAGGCTGATGAGCATGATGGTGGACATCCCCGACCGCGGTTTCCGGCTTGTCACATTCGACGGCGGCTGGATAAAGGAAGCGCACCGCCATGAAAGGCCGCTGCAGTACGGCATATTCATAAACTCCTCGACTACCGGCGCCAGCAGCAACAGGCACAATCCCGGTTTTCTGCTCGCCGAAGAGGGGGCGACCCAGGAGCACGGCCATGTCTACGGCTTCAACCTGGTGTACAGCGGCAACCACTATGGCGCGGTGGAACTGAGCAACCACGATATCGTCAGGGTCATGCAGGGCATCAATCCCCACTGCTTCGAGTGGACTGTGCAAAAGGGAGAATCGTTCTGTACTCCGGAAGCAGTCATGACATTCAGTCCGGACGGATACAACGGCCTCAGCCATAACTTCCACGATTTCATAAACAACCATATCGTAAGAGGCGAATGGAAAAGCAAAGAACGGCCCGTACTGATAAACAACTGGGAAGCCCATTTTTTTAAGTTCACCCAGGGCAGGCTCCTGAGGCTTGCACGAAGGGCCAGGCGCCTGGGTATCGAACTGTTCGTGCTCGACGACGGCTGGTTCGGCGACCGCAACAACGACAAAGCCGGGCTCGGCGACTACAATGTGAACAGGAAAAAGCTGCCCCGGGGCCTTGCGCACTTTGCCGGGAAGATAAGAAAGATGGGGATGGAATTCGGGCTCTGGTTCGAGCCTGAAATGGTCAACCCGGACAGCGGCCTCTTCAGGAACCACCCGGAGTATGCCGTCACAACCCCGGGCAGGAAGCCCACAATGGGCCGGAACCAGCTTGTCCTTGATCTCTGCAACCCTGCCGTGAGAGATTACATAGTCGACTCAGTCGGCAGGATCCTGGACGAGGCGGGCATAACCTATGTCAAATGGGATATGAACCGCCACATTAGCGATGCGTATTCCCCTCACATCAGGAGCCAGGGCGAATTTTTCCACAGGTACATACTCGGCCTTTACGACATACTGGAACGCATTTTCAGGCCACGTCCCCACATACTGCTCGAAAGCTGCTCCAGCGGCGGGAACCGCTTCGATCTCGGGATGCTGTGCTATTCGCCGCAGATATGGACGTCGGACGATACGGACCCCGCTGAAAGGCTCAAAATACAGGACGGCCTTTCTTACCTCTACCCTCTTTCAACCATGGGAGCGCATGTTTCAAGCGCGCCGCACCAGCAGACGCTGCGTGACACGCCGCTTGCCACCCGTTTCAACGTGGCCTGCTTCGGGTGCCTTGGGTACGAACTGGACCTGAAATTCCTTTCGTGGGCTGAAAGGCGTGAAATAAAGGATCAGATAGCATTTTACAAAAAGCACCGCAGGACGTTCCAATACGGAAGATTCTACCGCCTGCCGTCCGTGAAGGACAACAAAGTGTACTGGCAGGTCGTCGATCCCGGCAGGGACAAGGCCATTGCCGGCCTGTTCCAGACACGGGCGGAAGCCAGTGAAGGGTACGACTTTCTGCCACTGACCGGGCTCGACCCCGACAAGTGCTATTCTCTGTCCACAAAACCCCAAAGTTTGTTCCTGAAGCGCTTCGGCGGGCTGGTCAACCATCTGCTGCCGTTCACTCTCGACCCGAACGGCTTTATCCTCAGGACTGCCGGCAAGTACTACTGCCTCACTGACTGTGTCGAAAAGTACATCGGCTTCGGGGACCTGCTCATGTCGGGAGTACGCCTGAGCAACCAGTTCATGGGCACAGGGTACAACTCCCGGATCAGGCTGCTCGGCGACTGCGGCTCGAACCTGTATGTCATAGAAAAAAACGAGCCTCCAGGCTGAGCCGGCCGTCAGATGTCCCGTTTATCTGCAGGCCGGCATGTATCCGTTTCCATTAGTGATTTTGCAGGCGCGATGATGAAATAATGCGATAATGATATAATTGAATTAGTCCGGAAGTTTGAATCACAGCTTAAGGCATCACGATCCGGTCAAGGCAGAAGTAACTTTCAAAACCTGGCCGCAGAAACTTCAGTATCCGGACCCTGACAGAAGTTCACAAACCGGCCGGTACTATATCCTAAAGCGAATGGAGGCCACTTTATGAAAACCACCGCTTCTCGTTGGAACCGCTACACCTTCGGGCTCGGGACCGTCGGAAGGGACATGTTGTATTCGCTGGTAAGCATGTACCTGATTTTCTACCTTACGGATATCCTCCGGCTGCCGGACAGCATGCTCTGGTGGCTTACGGCGATACTGCTCATCGCGCGGATCTTCGACGCCGTCAACGATCCTATCATGGGGGTGATTGTCGACAACACGGACAGCAGGTTCGGCAAATTCAAGCCGTGGATCGCGGCAGGCGCACTGTTCACCGGTGTTTTTACGGTGATGATGTACACGGATTTCGGTCTTGACGGAGCGCCTTACCTAATAATGTTCACGGTCATATACCTTCTCTGGGATGTCAGCTTTACCGCGAACGACATAGGGTACTGGTCGATGCTGCCGTCGTTGAGCATGGACCAGAAAGAGCGGGAAAAAATCGGGGCCTTTGCTCGAATCTGCGCCGACGTTGGCCTTTTTGCCGTGGTCGTCGGGATAGTGCCGGTCACAAATGCCCTCGGCAGTGCGCTCGGGAGCATGAAAAAAGCATATTTCGTGTTTACCGTGATAATTTCGCTGCTGATGATCGGCGGACAGTGCATAACGCTGTTCGGCGTGAAGGAATTCAAGGGCGTGTTCAAAAAAGAAGAGCAAACTACCCTGGGCGGGATGGTGCGCGCCATATTCAAAAACGACCAGCTCCTGTTCACCGTTATCGCCATGGCGCTGTTCATGATCGGCTATTCGACCACCACCAGCTTCGGCCTCTACTACTTTAAGTACGCCTATGGTGATGAAAACATGTACCCGGTATTCGCACTTGTCCTCGGCGTTTCACAGATCATTGCCCTTGCAGTTTTCCCGCTGTTCAGGAAAAAATTCGAGAGGAAAGCACTTTATGCAGGTGCGACCGCCCTTGTCGTCGCCGGATACATGATCTTCTTCTTCTCCCCCATGGACATGCGGTTCATAGGCGCCGCCGGAGTCCTGGTATTCCTGGGTGAGGCTTTCATACAGATCCTTATGCTGATGTTCCTGTCCGACACAATCGAATACGGGCAGTGGAAGCTTGGCAGGCGCAACGACAGCGTCACGCTCTCGCTGCAGCCCTTCATAAACAAGATCGGCAATGCGATAGCCAGTGGGATAGTGGGCGCAACAGTGATAATTTCCGGGATAAGCCAGGCGGCGTCAGCGGCCGATGTCACGGAAGAAGGCCTCGTTATACTTAAAGCCGCGATGTTCATACTCCCGCTGATATGCATACTCGCAGGCTACGTGGTCTACAGGCTCAAATACAAAATAGACAGCAAAATGTACAGCCAGATCCTTGCAGATCTGCAGGCACGGGGCGATATCAACCTGGAATGATGATGTTGTTGCAAAACATGCAGTATTGGATTAAGGTAAAATAAACTACAGATAACGACGGAAGGAATGTACAAATGACCATAGTACTCACGATCTTTATAAACAATATTTTGCCCATATTCCTGCTGGTGGGCCTGGGTTACATATTCGGACGGAAACTCGGCCCGGACATAAACACCCTGACGAAGCTGAACCTCTATGCGCTGGTTCCGGTATTCACATTCGTCTATCTCTACACGTCGGATATTCCGGCAGATATGCTCAAGGTGCTTGCCTTTGCCGTCATCATGCTGGCTGCTTGTGCCGCTCTGTCGCTCGCTGTTTCCCGTATCATGGGGTTTGACCAGGGCAAAAAATATGCCTTCATCAATTCGGTAATATTCTACAACAGCGGCAACATCGGGATCCCATTGATAACACTGGTATTCAGCAGCGCTCCTTTCATCATCGACGGGAAGACACCATACCTGGAACTGGCACTTACATCACAGATCATGATCCTTGTAGTACAGAACATCACGACCAATTCCATCGGCTTTTACAATGCCGGGCGTGCCAAAATGGACTGGCGCCAGTCTCTTAAGAAGATCCTGGGCGTACCTACTATATATGCCGTTCCGGCAGCCATCCTGCTGAAACTGGTTCCATATGACCTGACACGGCTGCCAGTATGGCCTTCCCTCGATTACATGCGGAATGCTCTTGTCGCAGTAGCCTTACTGACGCTGGGCGTGCAGATATTCCGCACGAAATTCAATAAACTGGATAAAGGCGTTATCCTGTCCGCATTTATTCGCCTTGTCTGCGGACCGGCTATAGCGTTTGTGGTATTACGGCTGCTGTCACTGGACGGTGTAATAGCACAGGCAGTGCTGATCTCATCCGGTGTGCCGACCGCAGTCAACACAGCGCTGATCGCAGTGGATTATGACAACTGTCCTGGTTTTGCTTCACAGACCGTGTTGCTTTCCACGCTGCTTTGTACGCTGACCCTGCCGGCTGTGATATATGCCGCAAGGATCCTGTTCCCTGTCTGAAGCCGGCCTGGTCCCGGCTGACCCAAACCCGGATTAATACCAGTTGATCCCGGACCGGCTCAGATTATTGCTGGTCACATCTGGTTTTGGTCTTCGTTGGCCCCGAATGGAATTCTTGTTCGTCCGGACCTGATCCCTTATCCGTCATGGCCCTGATCTCTCCGGTCCCTGTTCCATGACTGCTTCCGCATCCGGGGATCACACGCGGTCAAGGTGGAATATGCCGCAGTATAGTGCTATAATGCTATAATGAAAACCGAAGGAAATCATGAATGAGAGAAGATGCAAATGGAGAAGACATTCGATACAAGCAGAAAATTTGCTGATCTTGGGATCATACCTCCCATATTGAAAGCGCTGGGAGAAATGGGATTCGAATATCCGACAGAGATCCAGAGCCGGGCTATTCCTCACGCTTTGGCCAGGAAAGACATTATAGTTATGGCCAAGACCGGAAGCGGCAAAACGGCAGTGTTCGGAGTATCGATGCTGCAGTTGACCGATCCGGAAGCTGAAGGCCCGCAGGGGCTAATACTGACGCCTACCCGTGAGCTTGCCGTACAGGTGGACAGCGATATCCGCCAGATGGCAAAGTTTCTTGCCCACAGGACAGCGGTCGTATACGGCCAGCACAGCATGGAGGCCGAAGTAAAAGAGCTTGAGAAAGGCGCAACGATAGTCACAGGGACTCCGGGAAGAGTTTACGACCATATACAGCAGGGGACCTTGCGTACAAGAAACATAAAATTCCTGGTTCTCGACGAAGCGGACAGGATGCTCGACATGGGCTTTATAGACCAGGTGAAAAGGATAATAAGGTCTGTGCCGCGTGACAGGGTCACGGCGCTTTTTTCCGCCA
>DAOSCC010000105.1:0-8220 GCA_035361135.1 Clostridiales bacterium
AAGGTTTGCAAAACGCCACCTCCCCTTAAAGAGAAGGGCTAAAAGAAAACAAAATTAAGGAAATAACAGATATCACTGTTTTAAAAAGAGAAGTGGCTTATGATCAATCCCGCTTTGATCTTTATTTTGAAACCAGACGCAAAGAAAAAGGGTTTATTGTATATTGTGACCGTATCATATATCCTTGCAAGCTGGCGGTCCCAGTCATTGATCGGATAGTAACCGGAGGAAGAAATGGCGTCAAGGGCGTCCCACCATGTGACGCGGTGTTCCTGGTATTTGTCGCAGTTGTATGAAAGCAAGCCGCTGTATACTGAACGTACGCTTTCTATAAGACGGCGCCATTCCCTGTGCCTGTGGTCTGTTCCAACAAGCTCGCAGCCTATTATAAGCATGTCTGCTCCATACCTGTCGCAAAGCCTCGCATAATGGACGATGTAATCGGTATATTCCCTGAACCAATCGTGCCATTTTGGTTCGCATGGCACATCTTCGTCGAAAAAGCGGATATATGCCCGCCAGTACCCGTCCGACACATTCAGCATTGGCTTGACAATGACCCTGAGCCCGGCGTTTTTCGCATGTGTGATCAATTCTGCCAGCTTCGGCTCATCAAACATGTGGGAACCTTTCCAGTGAATCTCGGTGGAATAGCAATGGTCCTGCCTTGCGGCAAAAGTAATTGCAACGGTATTGACTGAACACCCTGAAACCATTGAATCGATCTGTTTTTTTGCTTCTTCGATGTCGGTTTTTGCTGCATTCCATGAAGTGAAATTGAATGATTTTGTTTTCCACAACTCTTTGCCCATAAACGTACCCTCTGATAGATCGTTAACATCAGTATAAATAATGCGCACGGTCTTTTCAACAGAAGAAGAAGAAACGCGAACGGGTATACCCGGAAACGCATGCATGAAATGAGACTCATGTGCAGTGTACGAGATGTTTTGCAGGATTCTGTTTCTTGACAACATCATGTGCCTGTTGTATAATTCAAGTGCAGTGGCGGAAGCATGCCGAAGTGATGGAATTGGCAGACGTAGTGGACTCAAAATCCACCGGTAGCAATACCGTGCCGGTTCGAGTCCGGCCTTCGGCACCACAGGAAAGAGCAAGGTTTGGAGGCACAGATGCAGTGAACAGACCTTGCTCTTTTTTATGATTACGGCACTTTTTGACATTTGCGTCAGTTTAACGCTGCCCCTTGTTGATATCTTCACCTCCGGAACAAATGATTGCTTCTTTCGTCTATAGATCCGGATGACATTTCACCTGAAAGTACAGTATTAGCGGATGCATAATATTTTTCTGGCGTCAGGCTGATACAACTATAATCAGATTGCTGACTGCTTCATTTACAGGGAGTGATGTTTATGGGTAAAAAGATTCTGTTTTTTGCTTGCCTGGCTGTGATTGCCATGACCTGTTCGGTAGCAGTGGTCCTCAGCATCGTAAGATACGGCCCGGATGAAAGTGCCGATGCAGGATACGACACGGAAGTCGTCCGGACTGACCGAGCAACCACGGACAGTGGAGACCGGCAGGAAAATGACGTATCAGGTATACCTGCAGAATGTGAAAGCACACAGCAAGTCGATGTGAAAGATGATGGAGGCGGCGTCGTATCCGAAGATAGCCAAAACATCCAGGTCGAAAAAAACCGGGAAAGAGGTGAAGACCATGATACTGTGCCCGTGCCGGTCATCTGCGGCAAAAAAGATGATCTGTATGATGCCGATGGAAATACTGAGGGAAATATAGTCACAACTGGCACTGCTGACGGCATCACTGTAATATTCAAGCCGGATTTGCCGCAACCGCGCGGTGATATGGACAGTCAAGGAACTACATTTATTATAAAGCCAAAAGAAGTAATAAAACTTGATCCTTCATTGGCGGATAAACTGAGGAAACATGGGGAAGAAAAGGGAAAAGAAGCATCAGGTTTGTTCAGGACAATGTTGGCTGTTGAGCAGACTGAAGAAGGACTGGTGCTGAAATTTTCACTGGAAAACATCTCTGGGACGGATCTGGAATATTATTCCGGCTCCAGTCAGAAGTACGACTATTCCATATATGACAGCAACGGCAATGAAGTATACAGATGGTCAAATGATAAAGACTTCCTGGCGGTCATAACAGAGATGCTGCTCAGAAAAGGTGAAAAAGCATCATTCAGGGAAATATGGGATTATACCGGCAATGACGGCAAAAGGGTCCTGCATGGAGAGTATTCAGTTGTGGTGAGGATGATCGCGAAATTGAACGACGGAAGGAAGACCGATCCGGGAGAACTGACCGCAAAGGCATATTTCACTGTAGACTAAAGGCATATTTCACGTCATCCGGCGCGGAGCAAAGCAGGGTACGGCTTGCAATACACTGAAACAGCTGCATTTTCGCTGCCGTGACCGCTTACTGTTCATAACAGTATTGCCCTTTTGAAAAAATCTGCTGTCAACCGGTTTATAATCATTTTTTCAGTGGTATATTTAGACCATAGTCAAGATTTGTCAAAATCCTGCATGCAGACAAGCGAGATGTTTTGCAGAGAGTCTGATTTAACAGAGGGGGTTCCTGAATGTATTTCGAGTGGCGAGAAGAGTATCGTACCGGGATCGACGCGATCGACAAGCAGCACAGGCATTTATTGGAAATAGGCGCAAAAATCTTCGATCTTGCAAATACTGACGATGGTTACGACCATTATGATGAAATAATGGAAGTCCTGGATGAACTGAAGGATTACACGGTATACCATTTCGGCTATGAGGAAGACCTGATGGAGCGGTACGGCTATGAACGCTATGAGCCGCACAAGTTCCAGCATTATTTCCTGACCAAAAAAATCGAGAAATTCGATAAAGAAAGATATGACATCGATGAAAAGCAAAATGAAGCAGTACTCAAACTGGCCGAGTTCATTTCGGATTGGGTAACGAACCATATCTTGGGGGAGGATATGCAATATAAGGATTTTTTCAAGAGCAAAGGCCTCTGACGGTTTTTGAAGGGATCGTATTGACAATTGTAAACGTCTGGTCTATCATTATAAAAAAACGAACACAGGCAAAACGGCGTTGAAGGGGAGGAGTACATACGCTCCTGAAACACAGAGAGAAGATGGATGGTGCGAATCTTCATGACGGACGTGTGGAAGTAGCCCCTGAGCTGTGGACCCAAAGGCATGCGCCGAGTAGGCTCCAACGGAAATTTCCACCGTTAAAGGGAAAGCAATATCGGATATCCCTGCATGATATCCCGTATTGGCAGAGTGCAGATCTATGATCTGAATTAAGGTGGTACCGCGGATCCTGAGTCCGTCCTGAGCATGACGAAATGTCTGCTTGGGGCGGACTTTTTGATTTCCGTAAGTTTTGATTGTGTTCGGGAACGAGGAGGTATCATCGATGGATAAAAAGTACTCATTTGAACGGACGGAAAAAGAGATGCAGGAATTCTGGGAAGAAAACGGCATTTACCGTTTCGATCCCGAAAAACCCGGAGATATCTGGTCTATAGATACTCCTCCGCCGACTGTGAGCGGCAGCCTCCACATAGGGCATGTCTTTTCATATGCCCAGGCTGAGATGATCGCCAGATATAAGCGGATGCGTGGGTTTAATGTCTTTTATCCTTTCGGTTTTGATGACAACGGGCTGCCGACCGAAAGACTCGTCGAAAAGCAAGAAGGCGTAAAAGCCGGCAGCATGCCAAGGAAACGGTTCGTTGAAATGTGCCTGACGACTACGTCGAAATATATCGAAGAGTTCAGGGAATTATGGCAGTCGCTTGGCTTTTCCGTTGACTGGTCGCTCCAGTATGAGACCATAGAGCCGAAGGCACAGAAGATATCACAAAGGTCATTCATTAAGCTGTTCAGGGAAGGGAAAGCATACATGAGGGAGTCGCCTGTGCTCTGGTGCACGGATTGCAGGACTTCCATAGCACAGGCTGAACTGGAAACTGCGGAAAAGGAAACGAGTTTCAACTATATACCCTTTGAAACAGCTGAAGGAGATGAAAAACTCATCATTGCCACTACCCGGCCGGAACTGTTGTATGGCTGCGTCAGCCTGTTCGTCAACCCTAATGACGAAAGGTATGCCAGATATGAAGGAAGGACCGTCCGTGTCCCGCTGTATGGCCATGAGATCCCGGTGCTTTCGGACAGGAAAGTTGCGATGGATAAAGGCACCGGCATAGTTATGTGCGCGACTTTCGGAGACAGTACCGATGTTGAGTGGTTTGAAGAACATAGACTGCCGTACAGGAAAACGATAACACAGGACGGAACGATCGACTTGAGCGTTCCTTACATCGGCGGAATGGAAATAAAGGAGGCAAGGAAGCATATCATCGGACTGCTTAAGGAAAAGGGGCTCATAGCCAGGTCCGAGGAACTCACGCATACGGTGGCTGTCCACGAGCGATGCGGGAAAGAAACGGAAATCATACTTTCAAGGCAATGGTATATCGATATATTGTCAAACAGGGAAAAATGCCTTGAAGCAGCAGAGCAGATCAACTGGTACCCGGATTATATGAAAGAGAGGTACAGGGCCTGGGTCGAAAACCTCAAGTGGGACTGGTGCATTTCCAGGCAGCGCTATTTCGGCGTACCTCTTCCTGTCTGGTACTGCAGCCGGTGCGGTAAACCCGCGGCGGCAGACGAGTCGCAGCTTCCGGTCGATCCGGCCGAAAGCAGGCCGGGCAGGCCATGTTCCTGCGGAAGTACTGATTTTACACCGGAAACTGCCGTCCTCGACACTTGGGCTACATCTTCCGTTACGCCCCAGATCAATGCCCGGTGGGGCGAAGCCGATGATATAAGCGAAAGGCTGCTGCCTATGAGTATGCGGACACAGGCACATGAGATCATACGGACATGGGCTTTTTACACGATAGTCAAAAGCCTTTACCACATGGGCCGGATCCCATGGAAAGATATCATGATCTGCGGTTTCGTTCTTGCAAAGAAAAATGAGAAGATAAGCAAATCGAAAAGCAACTCTGCCATGTCTCCTAAGCTTCTTACAGAGAAGTACTCGGCTGACGCCATCAGGTACTGGGCGGCAAATTCAAGGCTCGGGACCGACACTTTCTTCTCCCTTGATGATCTGGACATCTCCATGAGATTCATAACGAAGCTGTGGAATGCCGCAAGGTTCTCGATATCACGGCTCCAGGACTTCGATCCATCGGAGGAGCCGGAATTGCTTCCTGTGGACAGATGGATAAGGGAACGGTGCAAACAGACCATGCATGAGGCGGGGAAACTGCTGGACCAGTATGAGGTCGGGCTTGCACGGCATGTTATAGACGATTTCTTCTGGAATGATTTCTGCGACGACTACATCGAGATCGTCAAGGAAAGGCTTTACCAGCCGGATATACATGGACATCCGGAAAGGAGATCGGCCCAGAGGGCATTGTATGACAGCCTGTTTGACATCCTGAAAATGTATGCCATATATGTGCCGCATATTACGGAATATATCTACCAGGTATACTTCAGGCAGCATGAGGATGAAATCTCGCTGCACCTGACACGGTGGGAAGATGCGGAAGAGTTCGACTATGACATCCTGGAGTTCGGCAGACAGCTGAAAGAGGCCGTCAGCCGGGCGAGAAGGATCAAATCTGCAAGATCGCTGTCCATGAAGGCTGAAATAGAAGGGCTCGACATAAAGACAGAAGAGAAGTACAAGGAGTATTTCATTCGGTCGATCCCGGATATAAGGGCATGCTGCAGGGCCAGGGAGGTAAAACTGTCAATAAAGTGATTTTGTGCTGACTGCACAAAAAAGCTGTCAGGCATGATATTGATTTATTGCAAATAATTGTTGAATTAATGTATTGCTTTATTTATAATTGACTAAACAGCCTGATAAGGGTTGTTACAATTTCACCTTTCAAGATGACAGAGTAGGTTATTGCGCGTTAAGTGCCAGTTGGACGGGAAGTTGCCGCTGGACGAAAAATCCTTCTTGGATTTGCGGTGCAATAGCCGCATTCCGCTGTCACATGAGGTGAGGGCATTTTCCTTCCTTCTGTGACGCAGCGTCGTTGAGAAGGAGCGCTGTCAACTGTCGTGTCTTTGCAGTTGGCGGGCTTAATGAAAGGAAGGAGGTGCTTATTTTATGAAAAAGACAAAAGTCATCGTTTTTATGAGCATACTTACAGCGCTGAATGTTTTGCTGACCCATGTGGTACCGCTCATAACTACTGATTTTGTCAGGATCAGTTTTGGCTTTATCCCGCTGTCACTTGGTGCTATGCTCTTTGGCCCTGTAATCGGCGGGATAGGCGGTGCGGTAAGTGATCTGCTGGGTATGGTCATCGCTCCGAAAGGCCCTTATTTTCCTGGATTTACGCTGAGTGCTTTTCTGTCAGGCGTTATTTACGGACTGTTTCTATACAGGAAACCCAAGAACCTGGGAAGGATAACGCTTGCAGTATTGTGCGTTTCGATATTCGTCAACCTGGGTCTTAATACATTATGGCTTACCATGCTTCAGGGGAAAGGTTTCCTGGCGCTGCTCCCGGCACGTGCCTTGCAGAACGCGGTAACCTCCGTCGTGCAGATAGTGTTGATCCCCCTGGTATGGAAATATGCGGGCAGGAGTATCGAGAATGAATATCTGCACCAACCGGTTTAAGCAGAGCAGGGGAGTCCTGGAGAGGACTCCCTTTTCATTTGTCCCGCAGTACGGCATGACTATTTCATTATGTCGAAACTGTAGCCTTGTCCGTTGTTGTCATCCATATTATTGAAAGGGTCGTGGAAGCTTAGTTTCAGAAAGTCCTCTTTCAGAGCAGGTATCGTGGCTTCGAAACACGTATCTTTTTTCACCATCGGGATATCCTGCTCATTGTCCCAGTTGCTGCCGTAACCTAAATGGACTGTTATTTCGGAGGCTCCATTCTTTGCCAGCGAGCCGTCGTAGAGAATCGTAATTTTATCGCCTACTACAGGCACTGCTGGGCTGATGGCCACCCCTTTGTCGAGATAGTCAAGATTTCTGGACTTTTTTTCGTTCATTGTGTCACCTCTGTCGTTTATATACCGACTGCCGTATTGCAGCCATTTTTATGAATCATTTTTACGATGATTAGCATATACATCTCTGAATGAAAAATTCGCGGGAGCATATCAATGGATTACAAAGGCTGCGCTCACAGCGGAATTTTTTCTGGCTAATTGCCAAGACTAAATGTGTAAATATCCATAACGACATTGAGAGGGCACAGAAAATGAAAGCAGTTATAATGGCAGGCGGTGAAGGAACCAGGCTGAGGCCGCTGACATGCAACAGGCCGAAACCGATGGTACCGGTCGCCGGAAGACCTGTTATGGAGCACATCGTCAGATTGCTGAAAACCCATGGTATCGATGACGTAGCCGTAACTCTGCAGTATCTGCCGGACCATATCATGGAGTATTTCGGAGACGGCAGCGATTTTAGCGTGAGAATGAGATATTATATCGAGAACAAGCCTCTCGGCACCGCGGGAAGTGTAAAAAATGCAGAAGATTTTCTCGATGAGACATTCATTGTGATCAGCGGTGATGCGCTTACAGATATCGATCTGACTAAAGCCGTCAGCTTCCACAGGGAAAAAGGAGCCATGGCGACGCTGGTCCTGAAAAGGGTGGATGTCCCGCTGGAATACGGTGTCGTGGTTACGGACGGGGACGGAAAGATAATACGCTTCCTTGAAAAGCCGGGCTGGGGTGAAGTTTTCAGTGATACCGTGAATACAGGTATATATATTTTGTCGCCGGAAGTGTTCGACTATTACGAAAGAGATCAGGTGTTTGATTTCGGCAGGGATCTTTTTCCGCTGCTGATGAAGGAAAACAGGATCATGTACGGTTATATAACCGATGACTACTGGTGCGATATAGGAGATATAAATGCATATATCCAGGCCAACTTCGATGCAATGGATAAAAAGGTAAAGGTAACCGTACCCGGTATTGAAATCAGGCGTGGCGTCTGGACCGGCCGTGGTACGGTCATCGACGAGTCGGCCTCGATCGAAGGGCCGTGCATAATTGGCGACTGCTGCCGCATAAAAGGCGGAGCTGTTATAGGGAGCCATACCGTGATCGGCGACAACTGCGTCGTGGAAGAGAACGGCAGCATCAAGAGAAGCATAATCTGGAAGAACTCGATCATCGGAGAAAAAGCAGAGATCAGGGGAAGTGTG
>DAOSCC010000106.1:0-8178 GCA_035361135.1 Clostridiales bacterium
ACAGCACTTCGAGCAATTCGAACTCATCCAGGCCGGCGATCTCATCTTCGCCGAATATGGCGCCCGCAACGCTCCTGTTGAATTTGAACGGGCTTGCCGTGGACGCTATCACCGTTTTCGTCATATCTCCGGTGGCTATGACGTATTTCTCGTATACATCGATGCCGACTGCCGTATGGGGATCTGCCAGGTAGCCGTATTCCTCGTATACTTCCCTGATAGTCTCGATTGTTTCCTGTTCCGTGGAGTATTCGGCCCAAAACATCTCATTCAGTTTTCTCTTCTCTTCGCCGTAGATAGCATATCTTCCCTCGTTTTTGAGTTTATCCATCCATTCGCGCACCTGTCCTGCATCGCGTCCTGTAAGTTCAAACAGGAGCCTTTCCAGGTTGCTGGATATGAGTATGTCCATCGAAGGGGATATGGTCTTTTTGAATTCCCGTTCACGGTTGTATATGCCGGTATTTATGAATTCCGTCAGGACATTGTTGTCGTTGGATGCGCATATGAGCTTGTTTACGGGAAGCCCCATCTCGCGCGCGTACCATGAAGCAAGGATATTGCCGAAATTGCCGGTGGGCACGGTAATGTTTATCTTTTCGCCTGCAGCTATCTCTCCGGCTGCCACCATATCGGCGTATGCAGAGAAATAGTAGACGATCTGCGGGACAAGCCTGCCCCAGTTTATTGAATTGGCGGATGAGAATTTATACCCGTTCCCGAGCATCGCCCTGCCCAGTTCTTCATCCGAGAAAATCGCCTTCACGCCGTTCTGGGTATCGTCGAAGTTGCCTTTCACGCCAACGACATGCACATTGGTGCCTTCCTGGGTCACCATCTGCATTTTCTGGACCTTGCTGACGCCTTCGTCCGGGAAGAAAACGATGATCCTGGTCCCCTTTACGTCCCTGAAACCTTCCAGCGCCGCTTTGCCTGTATCCCCGGAAGTCGCGACGAGGATGACGGTCTCGCAGTTCTCATTCGTTTTCATATTGGCTTTTACGATAAGCCGCGGCAGCAGCTGGAGCGCCACATCCTTGAAAGCGCATGTCGGGCCATGCCAAAGCTCGAGCATGTAGGCGTTTTCACTGAGCTTAACCACCGGCGCTATCCCGGCGGCATCAAACCTGCCGCTCCCGTAAGCGCCGCTCACGCATTCCGCCAGTTCCTCATCCGTGTAATCATCAAGAAAACGCCGTAATATGAAAACAGCCCTTTCCATGTAATCCATCTTTGAAAGAGAGAGTATTTCCTCAGGATCCAGTCTGACCTGGGCATCAGGCACAAATAACCCGCCATCAGGGGCAAGTCCGCGCTTAATGGCTTCAGCAGATGTCACTCTCCCGGACCAGCCGCGGGTGCTCACATAATACATTCAAAAACCTCCCCGGCAAATAAGTTGCAAAGCACCGGGCATATATACGCGATGCTTTATTTACACGATGCTATATTATAATAATACAAATGCGGTAAAAATACAAAAGTAAAAATAAAAGCTTCGTAATGGCAAAGCTTTTATCTGTAAAAGGCATAATTATATCCGCACTGCGGCAATGCCGCTGAAACAGGCATCATCAGCAGATCATGGAACTTTGGTCAGTTCATTGATCCTCTGCTTCGCGTTTTTTACATACCAGCTGGACGGATAGTTGTCCACAATTTCCTGGTATAATGCTATCGCGTTCCGGGAATCCTTGAGCAGCTGATAGCAGCGTCCCATGTAGTACAAAGCCGCGTCCATCTTGCTGTAACCGGGGTCGTATATCCGTACTTTTTCAAAGCTCTTGAGCGCGTCCTCGTACTTCTTTGTATTGTATTCCCTGTAGCCCCTGTCGTATGCCGTTTTTGCAGCAAGCGGCATGACCTTTTCATACAGGCTGTCGAATTTGTCTTTCTCAGCATCCCGGAACTCTATCGTCTTCATCAGCATAAGCATGTCGGCCGCACTCTCATACTCCTTTGAACCGACCAGAGATTCTATTTCGTAAAGCCTTAAGGCAGCCTTGTAATAGTCGGCCTCTTTTACCGCATCTTCTTTTTCCTTCTGTGCTGTCTCATATTTGGCCTCAAGTGCGGCATACTGCTGGTCGAATATCCTTTTGGCCTCGTTAACGGCAGCCTCTATCTCTTCTTCAACTGGCGGAAGCTGGACAGGTTCAGGTTTCGGAAGCATGAAATAAATGAAGGCTCCAACCAGCAATCCTGACAGGAAGCCCACGGCAAACCTGGCGATATTCCGTGCGATCCGCCTGTTCCTGTTTGGATCGAACAGTGGTTTTTCCGGTTTTGCAGGCTTCAGGTGCTTTTCCTTTTTCTTCCTGATCCTTTTAAGCGGCTCACCGGGCTGTTGCTGCAGGTTCAGGACAGGGTTGCCCGATCCTTCCTCAGCCGGCACCACATCGGTAAGCTTGTTGCGCTGCATGAAACTCAGCGCATAAACGCTGTTTGATTCGGAACGTATCACTTTACTGAAAGCTTCCGCCGCTTTTTCCTTTTCGCCGATAAATGTGTAACAGACGCCCAGAAGATTAAGGGCTTCATTGAAATGCGGATTAAGTGCGACAGCCTTTTTGAGCTTTATTGCCGCCATGTCTTCGCTGTTGTTCCTGAGGTCTTCGATGGCTTTGTTGTAAAGGTATACTGAATTGCGGACATTGTCAGGTATTACCTCACCTCCGCGAACGATTTCGTCCAGATCGATGGCCCTGAAATTGTTCAGCTCAGCCTTTATATCCATCAAAAACCTCACCCCCTGAGTATTTGGAGCAATATGTCGCCGGCGTGTCATGCATCCCGGCCACTGCAGAACATATCCCTTACTGCGCCTATATAAAACAGTGAGCCAAATGCGCAAATGACATCATCCGGCCCGGCTGTCTCCATACATGTTTTGATTGCCCCCTCAATTGTATCACTTGTCATCACGTCATTACAATACCTGCTTGCATGTCCAGCCAGTTCAGCAGCCGGAAGCGCCCTTTGAGATGGGATAGTTACCGTTATGACCTTCCTGCATCCCGGCAGGGCAGTCTCCAGCATGGTACGGTAATCCTTGTCGGCGGCTACTCCAACTATGAACGTTAAAGGCCTCCCCGGGAAATATTCGTCCAGTGTTTTCCTCAAAACCGCAGCGCCTTCGGGGTTATGCGCGCCGTCTATGATCAGTACCGGATCCCTTGACATGATCTCCATCCTGCCCGGCCACCGGGCTGCTTCGAGCCCTCTTCTGATGTCCGCTTCCGATACGCTCCAGCCTTTATCTTTCAAAAGCATGGCCGCTTCAACTGCAACAGCGGCATTGCGGAGCTGATGCCTTCCGATCAGCGATATCTTCAGCCCATCGAGCCCTTTGTAGCTGAATGTCTGGCCGTCGGGGCCGAACTCATGGAGCTCGATTGTCGAGAACGCCGCTTTGTGGAGTCTTGCGCCTCTCTCCCTGCATGCATCCTCAAAAACCCGCATTACTTCATCGCCCTGGTCATAGACCAATACATCTCCGCCCGCTTTTATAATGCCCGCTTTTTCGAAAGCGATCTCTGCCAGCGTGTTTCCCAGCTTTTGGGTGTGGTCCAGGCTTATCGTCGTGATGACGGCAAGGTCGGGAACATCGATGACATTGGTAGCGTCGAACCTTCCTCCCATCCCTGTCTCAAGCACTACTATGTCGCATTTCTTTCTGCGGTAGTACTCGAATGCAACTGCAGTGACCAGTTCAAACATGATCGGCTGGTTATCGCCGTTTTTTACCATTCCATCGGCGCATTCTCTTACGAGCGACGTGATCTCCGCCAGTTCCCCGTCGCTGATCTCCGACCTGTATGTCCCCGGGCTGTCCGCCGCACGGGCATCCGTATCCGGCCGGCAGCTTTTATCAGCGTCCGCGGCGGGCCCGCTTATCGCTATCCTCTCATTGAACCTCTGCAGATACGGCGAGGTGTAGATGCCTGTCCTGTACCCTGCTTGCGATAAAATGCTGCCAATAAATGCTGACGTGGAACCCTTTCCGTTTGTTCCGGCGATATGGACAAACCGCAATTCTTTCTGCGGGTCGCCCATCAGCCTGAGCAGCGTCCTGATGTTGTGAAGTCCCAGTTTCTTACCGAATCTGTTGGCTCCGTTTATATATTCCAGCGCTTCTTCATATGTCATATGCATTACCTTGCTTTATAAATTCTGTCGCTGCATATCCCGCAATATTATGACAGGTTGGCCCCGCAGCATTTCTTGTATTTTTTGCCGCTGCCGCAGGGGCACGGGTCGTTCCTGCCGACCTTGTCGCTGCCGCGCACGGCCGGTTTGCGCGGACCGCCGTCTCCATGGCTTGCAGTGACAGGCTCAGCCACCTTTTCCCTCTTCGGCGCACCCTGCTCACGGTTGATCCGCATGCGCAGCAGTCTCTTTACCGAATCATACTGGATGCTCCTGATCATTTCCTCAAACATTTCGAATCCTTCGAACTTATACTCCACCACAGGATCCCGCTGCCCGTACGCTCTCATGCCGATCCCGTAACGGAGCTGATCCATCGCATCGATATGGTCCATCCATTTCTCGTCGACTGTCCTGAGCAGCACTATCCTTTCAAGCTCACGCATTACTTCTGCGCCAAGTTCGGCTTCTTTGGCTTCATATGCGCCGACTATGGACTTAAGCAGCGTCTCCTTCAGATCTTCCTTTGTGTAAGTGTCCGCTTCCTCCTTCGGTACACTCAGCTTCCCAATGTCCGGCAGCAGATCTTTGACCTGGGCATTGATCCCTTCCCAGTCCCACATATCCGGGTGCTGGATCTCGCCGCAGAACCTTTCGACCAGAGAATTCACGGAACTTTCGATCATCTTCATGAACGAATCTTTCAGGCTTTCGCCATTGAGCACCTGCCTGCGCTGGGAGTATATGACCTCCCTCTGCTTGTTCATTACGTCGTCATACTGCAGCACGCGTTTTCTTATGTCAAAGTTCTTGCCTTCGACTCTTCTCTGTGCATTTTCTATCGCACTGGTAAGCATCCTGTGCTCGATGGGCTGGTCATCCTCAAGGCCCAGCGCCTCGACTACGGAAGTCAGCCTGTCTGAGCCAAACAGCCTCATCAGGTCGTCCTCGAGTGAAATATAGAAACGCGAAGATCCAGGGTCGCCCTGTCTTCCGGAACGGCCGCGCAGCTGGTTGTCGATACGCCTTGATTCATGGCGCTCCGTACCGATGATATGAAGGCCTCCAAGTTCCACGACCTTTTCCTTTTCCGCATCGGTATGTTTTTTGTATTGCTCGTAAAGCTCCTTGTAAACCGTTCTTGCATTCAGTATCACTTCATCATCCGTTACGGCGAAACTTGTACATTCGCTGATCACTTCCTCCGGGTACCCCTGCTTCCTCATTTCCTGCTTTGCAAGGAATTCCGGGTTTCCTCCGAGTTTTATGTCTGTTCCGCGGCCGGCCATGTTGGTGGCTATCGTCACCGCTCCAAGCCTTCCCGCCTGTGCTATGATCTCCGCTTCCTTCTCATGGAACTTGGCATTCAGCACCTGGTGGGGTATACCTTTCTTCTTCAGCATGCTGCTGAGCAGTTCCGACTTTTCGATGGAGATGGTACCAACCAGTACAGGCTGGCCTTTTTTGTGCTTTTCCTCGATCTCATTTATAACAGCCCTGAATTTGCCGGTTTCATTCTTGTATACGCAGTCCGGATGATCCACTCTAATCACAGGTTTGTTCGTAGGGATCTCTATGACATCCAGCTTGTATATCGCCTGGAACTCCTCCTCTTCCGTGAGGGCAGTACCGGTCATGCCTGCCAGCTTATGATACATTCTGAAAAAGTTCTGGAACGTGATGGTGGCAAGCGTCTTGCTTTCCCTTTCCACCTTGACACCTTCCTTCGCCTCTATGGCCTGGTGCAGGCCGTCGCTGTACCTTCTGCCGAACATGAGCCTGCCGGTGAACTCATCGACGATGATCACTTCCCCGTCCTTTACGACATATTCCCTGTCACGCTTCATGAGGCCATGGGCTTTCAGCGCCTGGTTGATATGGTGCGAAAGAGTCAGGTTTTCCGGGTCTGCAAGATTTTCGACGCCGAAGTACTGTTCCGCCTTCGCTACGCCCCTTTCCGTAAGCGTTGCCGTATGGGCCTTCTCGTCGACGATGTAGTCAGCGTCGATATCGTCGTCAGGCTGCTTGTCATCCGTCTCCACAAAGACTTTCGCCCTGAGCCGGGATACGAAGGCGTTCGCCTTAACATACAGGTCCGTGGATTTGTCGCCTGCACCTGAAATGATGAGCGGCGTCCTTGCTTCGTCTATCAGTATGCTGTCCACCTCGTCCACTATGGCATAGTGCAGTTCCCTCTGGACCATGTCCTCTTTATAGATGACCATGTTGTCCCTAAGATAGTCGAATCCCAGCTCGTTGTTGGTCCCATATGTGATGTCGCATGCGTAAGCCTTCCTTCTCTGCGCATTGTCAAGACCATGTACGATCAGGCCGACACTGAGCCCCAGGAAGTTGTAGATTTTGCCCATCCATTCGCTGTCGCGCTTTGCCAGGTAATCATTGACCGTGACCAGGTGGGCTCCTTTTCCTTCGAGGGCGTTGAGATAGAGAGGCAGCGTTGCCACCAGTGTTTTTCCTTCACCGGTCTTCATTTCCGCTATCCTGCCCTGGTGCAGCACGATGCCGCCTATCAGCTGAACACGGTAATGCCTCTCGCCAAGAACTCTTGTGGAAGCTTCCCTTACCACCGCGAATGCCTCAGGCATTATATCATCAAGTGTCTGCCCGTCCTTCAGCCGCCTTTTGAACTCATCAGTCTTAGCGCGCAGTTCCGCGTCCGATAGGGCTTCCATCTCAGGTCCCAGCGCTTCTATCTTATCAACGATGGGCATTATTCTCTTTAGTTCCCTCTCGCTGTATGTTCCGATAATTTTTTCCACTAAATTCTTAAACATATTAACCTCCGATTCGTATGAATGTTCTCAATTACGGGATAGTAGCCTGCAATTACTGGTCAGCAGATTTCAAACGGAGGTGACAGGCCGGACATGAAACAGCGCTCGCCTGAGCGCACCGGTATATTTCCGCCTTGCCCGATATAACGGATAAGAGACGGGCTGTCATATATTGCGACAGGCTCCGCCACTACAGGTATGTCTCTTTGCCCGGATGCTGACGATGCTGATCCGGACGGCAGGATCTCATTCCTTATGGCTGCCGCAGCCTTCCTGATTTCCCATGCAGCAAAGGCACGAGGCTCTCCGGCATTACTCTGCTCGGCTCCGGGATCTTTAGCGGTACAGCAGCCGCCCGGCCTGTTCAGGCCGCATGCTTTGTCCGTGCACGCAGTTCCAGGATCCGGCAGATCCGGCAGCAAATTTGCCATATTCATGATATTGACGATCTGTATTTCCGCACTCTTCGGCATGAGTGCCGATAATATCAGAAAGCCTATGAACAGACCTCTGATCAAGCCTTATTTCCTCCCTGCTTTTTTTCAAGCCTCTCAAGTATCGTCCTGTAGCCATCGGCGCCATATACGAGGCACCGGTTCACCCTGCTGATCGTAGCAGTGCTGGCACCGGTTTTCTTTGCGATATCTATATAAGTATAACCTTGTTTGAGCATTTTGGCTACCTCAAGTCTTTGGGCCATTGCCTTGATCTCGGCGACAGTGCATATATCTTCGAAGAAATTATAGCATTCTTCCAGGTTCTCAAGCAGCAAAATCGCCTCAAACAGGCCGTCGGTCCATTCGTCCCGGATCTTTGAATTCATCAGGTTCATCTCCCGCCCGTGATACTTGCACTTTAATACAGTAAAATATTAAATCGTGCTGTAATTAACATATCAACTTTTTGACCCGCAGTCAATATGCTGGAATCCGGGCGGCCGACCGCCCATGCATCATGGCGGCGATAAACTGCCGGCGCATTCATGCATCGGGTCTGTCCTTCCCGGATCCCCCGGATTCGTCTTCCCAGTAAACCGCCTCTATGAAGCCGCCTTTCCTGACAGAATATCTTGTCCCCCTCCATGCAATATCCGTATTATTTTGTGGAAACAGCAGCCAGAACGTGACAAACAGGTCGAAAAACAACGGGATCACAACGTCAACAAGCATGACCCTGTTATTTGTCAATATTCTCATAATCAAACCATGCACTACCCTGAGTGATATGAAGATGA
>DAOSCC010000107.1:0-8092 GCA_035361135.1 Clostridiales bacterium
TTTTTCACGGAGCCGGATAACGGAAGCGTGTTGTTCCTGTTTTCGAGGAGTACTATGCTTTCCCTTGTTATCTCAAGCGCTGTGTCGAGATGCTCTTTGCATCCTATCACGCTTTTAGCCTGGCTGGGTAATGGATATGCCCTGCCGTCGAACAGGCCGAGCCTGAACTTGATCCTGAGTATCCTGCGGACCGCTTCATCGATGAGTTCCTCGGGCACCGCTCCTTTTCTGACAAGATCGACTGCCGCTTCGTAGAATTCGTTAGTGCTCATTATCATGTCATTTCCGGCTTCGATGGCCATTTTTGCCGCCGTCTCCATATCGCCTGCGACATGCTGGTTGAAAATGAGGCTGCCGACATTGTTCCAGTCTGTCACGACGAAGCCGTCGAATCCAAGCTCTTCTTTCAGCAGCTTCCTGAGGACCTTTTTGTTTGCAGTCACCGGTGTGCCGTCGATAGACTGGTAACTCGCCATGAATGTCGCGCATCCGGTTTCTGCTGCTTTCCTGAACGGAAGCAGGAAGACCTCTCTGACCTTCCTCATGCTTATCTGTGCGTCATATGCATCCCTGCCGCCTGTAGCTTCGCCATATGCGATATAATGTTTTGCACAGGCAAGTATGCTGTCGTGGTCTGACAGCGAGTCGCCCTGGTATCCCTGTATGATCGAAGATGCCAGTACCCCTGCCAGATAAGGATCCTCGCCGAAGGTCTCGTTTATCCTTCCCCACCTGAGGTCCCTTCCAAGGCAGAGTATAGGGGAGAAGGTCCAGTGCAGCCCGTCGGCGGCAACTTCCTTTGCAGTGACCCTGCCGGCTTTTTCAACAAGCTCCGGGTTCCAGGTGCATGCCATGGCCAGCTGCACCGGGAAGATTGTCGCGCCGTTATACAGCGCATGGCCGCGGACGGCGTCTATCCCGAACAGCAGCGGGATTCCGAGCCTTGTGTTCAGAGCGATCTCCTGGAGGCGTGCCGCGTCTTCCCCGAGCGCATGCAGGAAAGAGCCGGCGCACCTTTCCGTTACCCATTTCTCAGCTTCCTCTGCGCTTACCGATGTGAAGCTTATCTGCATCATCTGTCCTATTTTTTCTTCCGGCGTCATCCTTTCGAGCAGGTCATTTACTCTTTCCTCAACAGGGAGCGTTTTATCCTTGTATTTCATATCCATTGCATCATATCCTCCTGTGTATTCAATGTAAGACGCTGCGCATGGCAGCATTTCAGATATATGCCGGCGCATTGCGGATATATCATTTTTTTACAGATATCTGATGATCTGTTCGGAAATATCTCCAGGCCAGTTGATCACACCGAAGCTCATGGATTTATAGGTCCATGCCGCCCTGCCGATCCTATATTCTTCAAATATTGAGTTCATATCTTTGAACCAGCTTACTGTGCTTTCACCGGGCGCATTCAGAATGACGCCGTATTCCCCGCAATAGATGCGCACATCATGCTTTTTGGCTATGTCAATGGCCGGCGTCATCCTTTTGACAAGGTAGTCCCTGCCCATCCCGGGAACGGTGAAATAATGTGAATCATATGAATTAAGATCCTTCACCGTCCTGCGGTAATCTTCAATGTTGCCCGGGTATTGCAAGGACAGGTCGGAAAGAGGCTTGATCCATTTTGCTCCCTGGTGCGTGAACAGGAACGGGTCATAAAAATGGAAGGTGAAAATGATATTCACATCATACGGCGGGTCGAGCAATTCGAGGGTGCTGGCGCTGTTCCAGCGGATGCCGCCGACCACTATGTTTATATCCGGAGCTACTTTGCGGATCTCGCATATGGCCCTTCTTACAAGGTCGTTCCAGAGACCTGGTTCCGCATCCACCACCTCGTTGAGCAGTTCAAATGAAACAAAGTCGCTGAACTTACCGTATCTTGCCGCGAATTCTTTCCATAGGCCAACGAAGGCGTCCTGCACGTGGGCGTCTGTGAAAAGTGTGTTGTCCTGGTTGTAAAACGCATAGCCGGGTGCTTTGTGCAGGTCCAGGATAATGTTCAGGCCATTGTCCCTGCACCATTTGACGCAGTTGTCGACATACCTTATGCCTTCCGTGAACTTTCCTTCTTCGTCAGATACCACGTCGTTGTCGATCGGAAGACGGATGTGATCGAGCCCCCATGAGGCTATCGTCTGAATGTCCTGCTCACCGATGAAGCTGTCGTAGTGGGCCTGTTCGCGCGGACACTGCGAGATCCAGCCGCCAAGATTGATGCCCCTCGTATACCCTTCCCATGTTTTCATATACGTTTCCTCCTCCAAAGTTTGTAAATGATCGTTATCGGCATTAATGCTTCAATATCTGTGTTGCCTGCAGAGCAGCACTGCATTTTCGGTAAATCGGCAACATCGGCAGCATTGGTCACATTAGCAAAAAGTGCCGTATGATTTAATTGTATACCATCGGACAACAATGTCAAACGATTGCTAGCCCTGCGGTCGGGCAGGTTTTTAAAACAGTGCCGCATGGATGTATATGCCGGGCCAAAATGGAACGGATAACAGGAATTGCCTCGTTCCTGTTTCCAATTGGCAATTTCTTTTGCCGGATGTTATACTTATACTATTGGATGTACATCTGTCAGCGCCGATGCCAGGTAAACCGCATATGGCGTTGAATCAGGCCAGCGGAGGTGTTTGGTTTTGGGAGGAACGTTTTTAAGGAAAAAAGGAAAGAATATCGCACTTCTTGTTGTTGTCTGCATGATCATGATGTTCGTGACATCCTGCGGACAGGATACGGCGAGCAAAGACAATGACGGCGGCCCTGGCAGGGCAGCGGCGGACGAGGGTCCGGGCGCTGCCGGTGAAGACGGCGGTAAAGGCGGGGACGCCGGTGAAAACAAAGCAAAGGAGTCTTCAGACAGCAGTGGAGGCGCACCAGAAAATGAAGACAGCCAGGCAGGCGCCGGCGACAGCACATCAGGTCAGGCTGACAGTTCCGGAAGTCAGAATGCGGTGTTTGCAACCATAGATTTTGAAAACAAAACCTCACAGGGGTTTTCAGGCAGGGGAGGCTCCGAAGTCCTTACTGTGACAGATGAAGCGAATGTGACAAAGGACGGGAAATATTCGCTGAAAGTGACAAAAAGGTCTGAAACTTGGCATGGGCCCTCGCTCAGGATCGACAATTACGTGCAAGAGGGCGCCGAATATAAATTCTCAGTATATGTAAAGCTTATCGAGCCGGCAAGTGCGCAAATAATGCTTTCTACCCAGATAGGGAGCGGAAGCGGCGCCAGCTACGCCAATTTGGCGCAGCACAACCTTGGCGTCGAAGACGGATGGGTGGAGATCACAGGTTCTTACCGCTATAACACGAAAAGCGATTATATAACGATATATGTCGAAAGCTCCGTTCCCAAGGCATCATTTTACATAGACGATGTTTCCGCGGAACTCGCTGGAAAGGCCGTGACTGGTATACAAACGGACCTTGTCCCCATAAAGGACGTGTATAAAAATGATTTTTTGATCGGCAACGCAATATCTCTCCAGGATACTTACGGCGTCAGGATGGAACTTCTGAAAATGCACCACGATATAGTCACTTTCGGCAACGAGATGAAACCGGAATCACTGCAGCGCACAAAGGGCAAATTCACATTCAGCACTGCCGACAGGATGGTCGAGAATGTACAGAAGGCAGGCCTTAAGATACACGGGCATACGCTTGTATGGCATCAGCAGTCGCCCCAGTGGATGAACCAGTCGTCAAAGGGTGTCTACCTGGGCCGCGAAGAGGCGCTGGAGAACCTGAGGATCCACATAAAAACCGTAATGGAGCACTTTGGAGACAAGGTCATTTCATGGGACGTCGTGAATGAAGCCATGAACGACAACCCGTCAAATCCCGAAAATTGGAGGAAAGCGCTGCGCCAGTCTCCATGGTACCACGCCATAGGGGATGATTATGTCGAACAGGCCTTCCTTGCAGCAAGAGAAGTACTGGATGCCCATCCTGAATGGGATATAAAGCTGTACTATAACGATTACAACCTTGACAACCAGAATAAATCGCGAGCTGTATACAGCATGGTCAAGGAACTGAATGAGAAATACCAGAAAAGCCATCCGGGCAAGCTGCTCATCGACGGTATAGGCATGCAGGGACATTATTCGCTCAACACGAATCCGGTCAACGTGGAAAAATCTCTCGAGAGGTTTACTTCACTGGGCGTCGAGGTGAGCATAACCGAACTGGATATCATGGCAGGGACGAACCATGAACTGACCGAGAAGCAGTCCATCCAGCAAGGATATCTGTATGCCGAACTATTCAGCATTTTCAAAAAGTACTCCGACAAGATCACGCGAGTGACTTTCTGGGGCATGGATGACGGTACGAGCTGGAGATCTTCCATGAATCCGACACTGTTTGACAAGAACCTGCAGGCAAAACCGGCTTATTACGGAGTCATAGATCCGCAGAAGTTCATGAGCGAGAACAAACTCGAGTACCTTGAATCGAACCGTTCACTTGCCAGGTACGGCACTCCGGTCATAGACGGGGAGACGGACGACATCTGGAGCAAGGCGCCTGCACTGAAGCTCAACCGTTACCAGATGGCCTGGGAGGGAGCCACCGGAACAGCAAGGGTGCTTTGGGACGAGAAGAACCTTTATGTGCAGATAATCGTAAATGATGCGCAGCTCGACAAAGCAAATGCCAATCCGTGGGAGCAGGATTCGGTGGAAGTATTCATAGACGAGAACAATGAAAAAACCACATTCTACCAGGAGGATGACGGCCAGTACAGGGTGAACTTCGAAAACACGGCGACATTCAACCCTGAGGGAATCGGCAAAGGCTTCGAATCTGCAGTCAAAGTTACGAAATCGAGTTACATGGTCGAGATGAAGATACCGTTCAGGACCATAACTCCGAAAGCCGACATGCAGATTGGGTTCGACGCCCAGATCAATGACGCGAAGGGCGGTGTCCGCCAAAGCGTTGCGAACTGGAACGACGCTTCCGGCAACGGATACCAGGATACGTCCGTATTCGGTACTCTGACACTGAAGAAATAGTCCGGAGGATGACATAATAGTGTATAATCATTCAACAATTTGTATGATTATACACTATTATATTTTACAAGCCAAATTTTAAAAAGAATTGCATATATATTAGTATTGACAAATAAATATTCTTAGTATAAATTTATAAATATGCAGACATAAATGCATAAAACGTATAAATATACACTTAGATTACATAAAAAGGAGAGAATGTTATGAAAAAACTGATAGCACTTGTGACTGTATTATCGTTGCTCATGGTCGGCATTCTGACAGGCTGCGGCGAAAAAAGCGGCGGCGGGGCCGGTGTGGTGAAGGTCATCGACATACCGCTCACTGAAGAGGAGTATGCGTTCGGCGTAGACAAGAACCAGCCTGAACTCCTGGAAGAAGTGAACAAGTTCATCGCGAAGATCAAGTCTGACGGGACATTCGACAAGATACTCAACAATTATTTCGGAGATGGGACTCCGTCACCTGTCACATCAGCGGAACTCGATCCGTCGAAAGACCAGCTTGTCGTGGCTACCAACGCTGCTTTTGAGCCGTTCGAGTATATGGCGGGGGATAAATACCTCGGCATAGACATGGAGATTGCAGGGCTCCTTGCAGAGCGTCTCGGGAAAGAACTTGTAATAAGCAACATGGACTTTGATGCCGTATGCCTCTCGGTCGGGCAGGGCAAGGCGGACATAGCGATGGCCGGCCTTACGATAAAAGAAGAGAGAAAGGAATATGTCACATTCTCCGATAAATATTATGATGCGGCACAGATGCTGATCGTCAAGTCTTCCGACAAGAGATTCGACAACTGTAAGACGACAGAAGACGTAGAGGCAGTGTTGAACGGCCTTGACAGCAAAACCAGGATAGGGGTACAGAACGGTACTACCGGCGAATTCTATGTCCGCGGCGACGAGGACTGGGGGTTCCCCGGGTACAAAGCTGAATGCGTCGGGTACAAGTCAGGTTCTCTGGCAGTACAGGATATGCTCAACGGCAATATAGACCTTGTCATCATAGATGAAGCACCTGCAAAATGTATAGCAGAAGCGTTCAATGAAATGAACTGATACCTTTTGTCGATCATACAGGTCCTGGGATAACGGGATGCGGTGCCTCGCCGGCCGCGGCAGGGCATCGCATCATGTCATTTGGTAAAATAAATTTTCGGTAGATATTCAAGGGGACGGCGATGGGTAGTTTTGAGAAGAAAGTAAACAGGTTCTGGGAGATATTCATAAACCAGAACGGCTACAATAAAGTTCTGACCGGACTGAAGAATACACTGGTCATAGCAGTTGTCGGTCTTGCGATAGGCATCATTATAGGAACGGTGATCGCAGCCATCGAAGTCATGCCTAAATATAAAAGGCTGCCGAGGATACTTAACAAGATATGTACATTTTACGTAGGGCTGTTCAGAGGTACGCCCATAGTCGTCCAATTGCTGTTAGCCTACTATGTCGTGCTGCCGCTGCTCGGTGTGAACTTGCCTCCTGTCAATGTGTGTATCCTGGTATTCGGGCTCAACAGCGGGGCGTATGTATCCGAGATAATGAGGGGCGGCATACTTTCGGTCGACCCGGGCCAGATGGAAGCAGGGCGCGCAGTCGGCCTGAGTTATACCGTAACGATGATGAAGATCGTCGTTCCCCAGGCAGTCAAGAACATACTCCCGACATTGGGCAATGAACTGATAGCGCTGGTAAAAGAAACTTCGGTAGTCAGCTTTGTCGGGGCGGCGGACCTTTATGTAGCATTCAGCTATATCGGCTCGAACAACTACGAGTTCATGGTTCCTTACCTTGCAATGGCGCTCATATATATCGTCCTGGTCATGATTATCGCAATGCTTGTAAAAATAATGGAAAGGAGCCTGAGAAAAAGTGATAGACGTAATTGATCTCAGAAAAAGCTTCGGCGGGGTCGAAGTGCTGAAAGGGATCACGACCACCATCAGGGAAGGCGAGAAAGTCGCCATCGTGGGTCCTTCCGGCAGCGGAAAAAGTACGTTCCTGCGCTGCCTCAACTGCCTGGAAGATCCCACTTCGGGCTCCATTATATTCGAAGGCGTCGACATTGCCGACATGAAGGTCGACATAAATATACACAGGCGGCATATGGGGATGGTTTTCCAGCAGTTCAACCTTTTCAACAACAAAACGGTGCTGGAAAACATAATGCTGGCGCCGCTGCATGTAAAACTCGCCGAATTGCGGAAAAAGAAACTGAAGAATGTATTTATCAGGCTGTATAACTTATTTGCAACGGATAAAAAGCCGCTTTATGAAATAAATACGACCCGGCAGCAGATCAGGCAGGAAGTGAGGGACAATGCTCTCCGGCTGCTGAAGAGGATAGGGCTCGAGGACAAAGCCGACGTGTATCCGTCAACGCTTTCAGGGGGCCAGAAGCAGAGGATAGCCATCATCCGTGCGCTGGCAATGAACCCGAAAGTCATACTTTTCGATGAACCCACATCGGCACTGGACCCTGAAATGGTGAAGGAAGTACTGGACCTGATTAAGCAGGTGGCGGAAGAAGGCATGACCATGGTGATTGTGACCCATGAGATGGGCTTTGCCAGGGAAGTGGCCACAAGAGTGCTGTTTATGGATGATGGACAGATACTCGAAGAGAACACTCCTGACAAGTTTTTCACTGATCCGCAGAATCCAAGGGCGAGGGAGTTCCTGTCAAAGGTTCTGTGATACTGGAGCATGGCAGCATTCAGGCCGGGAACGGCACCGGACCAGGCATATAACCCAGGCATATAACATGGAATGAAAAAAGCCTTAAGGAGATAAACCTTAAGGCCTTTTGAGCCGGCGAAACATCATCGGCTGAGTCAGTGTAAAAAGCGGGCAGGTCTGTGATCATATCAGCAGCATCATCAGCGGAAGCGTCACAATGGAAGCCAGGGTCGTGAAAGCAACGACACGGGATGCGAACCTGGAATCGCCGTCATACATTTCTGCGAAAATCGTCGTGGTCGCTGCCACCGGCATGGCTGTCAGAAGGACGCAGACTGTCATCGGCATTTGCGGGAAGCC
>DAOSCC010000108.1:0-8051 GCA_035361135.1 Clostridiales bacterium
TGCCCAAAAAGAGGGACAGACAGTGACATAAAACCTAAAACAAGTTGACACGACCACGGAAAAGTGTATGCTCTGCCGACGACACAGACAGTCGTATGCCTTTTCTACAATAAGGAGATATTTGACAAGTATGGTCTGAAAGAACCCCAGACTTACGACGATCTCAAGAACATCATCAAAGTCCTCAACGATAACGGTATTACTCCATTTGCGCTTGGCAACAAAGCTCCGTGGGTCGGTGCAATGTACTGTGAGCTGATCACGAACAGGATCGGCGGCAATGAACCATATAACAAGGTGTACAACGGAACGGGCACCTGGGAAGACCCGGCATTCATCGAAGCAGGAAAGATCATGCAGGAACTGGTAAACCTGAAAGCATTCCCCGAGGGCTTCAACGCTCTTGACAACGATCCTGCACAGGCTGATTTCAAAGCGGGCAAATGCGGAATGCTGGTCATGGGAAGTTGGGCTATCCAGCAGTTGTACACGGATATGCAGGACAAACTGGCTGTCTGCAAGTTCCCGGAGATACCCGGCGGGAAAGGGAATGCAAACCACTGGCTGGGCCAGCCTGACCAGAGCTTTGCCATAGCTGCGAAATCCAGCGCCAAGGACGCTGCAGCTGAGTTCATCAAGACCATTTCTGATCCCGAGATCCAGTTGAAGCTCGTTGAAGCAGGCAACCTGGTGGCAACCACCGTCAAAGCGGATCCGGACAAGGTAAATCCTGTTGCAATGAAGGTCAGCGAAATGCTCAATGGAATGGAGGAATTCTTCGTATTCTACGATGTAGGTCTCGGAGCGACCATAGGAAACGAATACAACAACACCGTACAGGCTATAACAGCCGGACAGTCGGTGGAGGAATCCTTCAAGGCGCTGCAGCAGTTCACGGAGCAGAACAGGGAACAGTAATACAGCGCTGTGTATTTGAAATCCGCGCGGTCGGGGCAGCCTGACCGCCGGATCCAATAAAGGGATGGTCCAATAGCGGGCGCTCTGACCGCTGCTTCCGACACAAGAGCGTCTTCCAGGCGCCATGACACACGAGGGCATGGCGGCCGGAGTGCCCGGATCATTTCCCGGACCTGCTTTTGCCGGTCATGAACATCATCTTTTGCTTTGCATAAGGAGTCATGAAATGGATTCGATGGTAAGGAACAAAAAGACGATCGCGCTTTTCCTGATGCCGGCGCTTGTTATATATCTGGCGATCGTAGCCGTGCCGGTACTCAGTACCGTATATTACAGTTTCCACAAATGGAGCCTTGTCGATGCCAGGAGGTTTGTCGGCTTCAGTAATTTCATCCAGCTGTTCACTATCGACAAGATATTCAGAACAAGCCTGAACAACACGCTCCTGCTGCTGGTATTGTCCATCGTCATACAGGTGCCTCTTGCGATCCTGCTGGCAACGGCGATATCGGGCATGACAAGAGGGAAGAGGTATTTCAAGACCGTCTTCTTCATGCCGAACATATTGGCAAGCGTGGCTGTCGGCCTGCTGTGGTCATTTATATACAACGCTGAATTCGGGCTGATCAACAGGCTGCTCATGGCTGTCGGGCTCGAGGAGTATACCGGCCTCTGGCTTGCCGACCAGAAAACCGTATTGGGTTGTATCATGGTCGTCATATGCTGGCAGTTCGCCGGCTATCACATGATCATCTATCTTGCTGCGATCGAGAACATACCGCCGACCCTGACAGAGATGGCCACCATCGACGGAGCCGGCCCGTGGCAGAGGTTCAGAAGTATAACCCTGCCGCTGATACGGCCGATCATAGGTATCGACACGGTTTTGATCGCCACCGGGTCCCTGCGCTATTTTGACCTCATATATGTCATGTCCAACGGCGGTCCGAACCACTCCAGCGAAGTGATGGCGCTTTACCTCTACTATAAATCATTCAGGGACATGCAATACGGATATGGCAGCGCTATTGCCGTGGTCCTGCTGTGCATGTGCCTGCTTGTGACGGTGGCGCTGAACAGACTGTTCAAATCCGAAGAGATCGAATTCTACTGAAGCACGTTAGCAGCTGTTCTTCTGTTGACATGCTTGTGAAGTCTGCTTACATGCTGATGAAATATCAATCTTTCTTTGGCAAGGGAGAGTTTCTGACAAATGGGCTTGCATGCAGAGAAAAGTAAAAAGAAGCCTAAACTGAAAGCCGGACAGATACGGAGCATCGTCATTACCGCTTTGCTTTCTCTTGTGTCGGTCACGTACCTGTATCCGCTTTTATGGCTCATAATCAACTCGTTGAAGACAGATACGGAGATGTTCACCGATCCGTGGTCGGTCGTTCCGTCATTCCAGTTCAGCAATTACGCGACCGCATGGGTGTCAGGGAAAATTGGCACGAGCTTTTTCAACTCTGTGATTGTTTCGCTTATATCGGTGGGCGTGACCATAATCGTTGCCTCAATGGCAGCATTTGCACTGAAAAGATTCAAATGGAAGCTTTCAGGGTTTGTAATGGGAGTTTTCCTCATCGGCGTCATGATACCGATCCACTCTACGCTGATCCCGCTGTTCATGGCGTTCAATAAGATAAAACTGCTGAACAGTTACATTTCGCTCATACTGCCCTATGTTGCATTTGCTTTGCCTACCTCGATCTTTATACTCGGCGGCTTTATGGCAACTTTCCCGAGAGAGATAGAGGAGGCCGCGGTGATCGATGGCTGCAGTATGAAGGGCGTATTCTGGAGGATCATATTCCCGCTGTCTAAGTCTTCGATAGCGACCATCTCCATATTCAATTTCGTCAACGCATGGAACGAGCTGATGTTCGCGCTGATTTTCATGTCAGAAGACAGAAAGATGACGCTGCCCGTCAGTCTCACCAGGTTCAAGGGGCAGTATTCGACAAGCTGGACGATACAGCTTGCAGCAGTAGTAATAATGGTCCTGCCAAGCCTTATCACATACTTCTTCCTGAATGACAGGATCATAAAGAGCCTTACCATAGGAGCCGTCAAAGGCTGAGCAGAAGATCAACAGACCATGTTTAGTAGATCGGGCGGTTTTTCTCGTCCGGGATCCCGCTCTTCCTGTAGAAATACGAATTTATCACATCGCGCCATTCACAGGCGTGTTCCGCCTGTTCCCTGAGCCTTGCCAGGACACGCTCGAAGCAGCCGGGATCGATCCGCCCCTCGATACTTTTCCACCTGTCTATGAGCTCGGCAGCCCTGGCTGCGCCTTCGAAATGCGAGTCATATATGTACTGGATCAGCGTTACGCCTGATTTGAGCCTGTACGTGTACTCGATGCGATGGAAGAACAGCAGCAGTTTTTCCGGGCATGTCTCTATCTTTTCGTACATTGTCGAATTAGGTGGGAAGTATTTGCCCGCGAAGCCCGTGCCCGTGGCGACTGATCTGTCGATGCCGAGTCCCTTGTGGTCGGCCCTGTGATATGTGCCCCATGCCGAGTATTCATATCCGTCCACATTCGGGCCGTAATGATGGCCGGGATTGATCATCCAGCCGATCCCCAGGGGCGTCGTATAGCTTTCGTATATGTGATACGAATCGAGCAGCATGCCTGTCACCGTATCGATGACGACAGGGTCGCTGCCGAAAGTCTGCATTGCCCATTCCTTTGCTATTTCCTCGGCTGTCAACTGCGGATCCCACGCCAGCCTGCCATAGCAGTAAAGATTTGCCTGGGCAAGGTCATGGCCGGTCCAGTTCATGTCGTCTCCGATGTTGGAAACCGCCGCTATGCCCGCTGTCATACCGTCTGCCGGCTCCGACAGCAATCGTGCCACCGTGCTTCCCTTGCCGCGGCTGTAAGTGTCAAACTCCAGCACGTCCTTCCACATCGGCGCCAGGTAGCAGAGATGGCGCTGCTGTCCAGTGTATTCCTGGGTTATCTGCAATTCCAGCATGAAATTCGTTTTCTTCAGCCCGCCTATGAGTGGGGAAACAGGTTCCCTCACCTGGAAGTCCATGGGACCATTCTTTATCTGCAGGATAACGTTGTCGTCGAAGCAGCCGTCCAGGGGCATGAAGTTGTCGTAGGCCGCATTGGCCCTGTCGGTTTTCCTGTCGCGCCAGTCCTGTTTGCAGTTGTATACGAAGCAGCGCCATATCACCAGGCCGCCGTATGGTTTGAGCGCAGCGGCCAGCATGTTTGCGCCTTCGGCGTGGTTTCTGCCGTATGTGAAGGGGCCCGGACGGAATTCAGAGTCGGCCTTGACAAGAAAACCGCCAAAGTCAGGTATGTATTCATATATCTCAGCCGTTTTTTCGCGCCACCATGCCTGCACAGTGCTGTCCAGCGGATCGGCGGTGTCAAGGCCTCCAAGTTCGATGGGGCTTGAAAAATTGATGCTGAGGAATATCTTTATACCATACTTACGGAAAACGTCAGCGATCCTTGCCACGTTGGGGAGTTGCTCCCTGGTTATCAGCCTGGTTTCATGCCAGTGCACGTTGACATTGTTGAGAACGATACCGTTCAGCCCGACGGAAGCCATCAGCCGTGCATAGTCCTCGACTCTTTTCAGGTCCCGGACGATTTGTCCGTCCTTGTAAAAAATCGACTTTCCGGCATAGCCTCTTTCGATGCTGCCGTCCATATTGTCCCACTGGTCGAGCATGCGGAGACTGACGCCAGGATTTTGCAGCATGTAAGTATCCTCGCCGAATCTGCCGCAAAGGATCTGCCTTATAAAAGCGAAAACGCCATAGAGTGCGCCGGTTCCGGTTTTTGCCGCGATAACGGTAAGATCGGTATCACCTGAACTGCAGCGCTTTATGATAAAACCTTCGCTGCCAAGCCGGGATGCTTCACTGTCGGAAATGTACCCGGCAGGATCCGGTCCGCTTGCCGGTTCGGCGGTTTGCGGCGCTTTTCCGTGCGGAATGAGACGGATCAGTATCGTGCTGCCCGATGAAGGCTTCCGGACTATATCCGGTGCATTGCCGAATATGGCTGTCAGAGCTTCTTTCAGTTCTCTTGCGGGGATTTCAAGTTCCTGCAGTATCGGTTCCACACATATGCTGTCAAAAAATATCCCCTTTAAGTCTGGCTTTTTCCATATTGGCTGATCGTATGCCAGCCAGGCTTTGTAGCCGTTGTGACTATTCATATGTATATCTGACATGGTGACCCTTTCCTGAAAATTTTACTTGGCGGAGCCATAACAGATGAAAGATATATCATCATGGACCAAATACTGCAGAGGCAATATTATCGGCGCAGCAGGCAGATTTGCCTGCCGGGGTTCCTAAAGCCTCCAAAATCCGGCCCTAATATCTGCCGTATTTTTGTATAGCGTACATAACTGCGCGCATGCTGGTCAGAAGGCTGCCGTTGTTGATGGAGCCGGCCGTTGAGAGATTGAGTCCTCTGCATTCCCTGGCCATCTCGCAGTCGCGCCTGACTTCCCTGATGATGGCATCAATATCGTTGCTCATGAATGTCATCGGAGACAGACAGCCATCTATTCTTGTTTTCGGCATGTATTTCCTTATCTCGTCCACGAGTACCTTCGGGCCGAAGTTGCAGCCTGTGAAGTTCAGCCTGCCCAGTATTGGAAGCAGATGCCCCATATCGGAGTCGGAATGCTGATAGCGCATATCTTCCGGATTTGGAGACCACCTGTCGAACACGGCCTTGAGGATCGGGTATCCGAACATCTCATACATTTCGGGAGTCAGCAGGCAGCAATTGTCATCAGCAAAGCTGAATCCGCCCGGACGGTTCGTCTCGTCATATCCGGCTTCTTCGTCCATGATTTCCGCCATCCCCATTATAACCTTGCAAATGACATCTGAGAACCTCTTTGCCAGGTCGGGCTCGTCTATGATGAGGAATATGAGGTTTTCAGCACCGTAGATCGATGTGGCGAGCGTGACGGGGCCTCTGATGTGTCTCAGCAGCGGAGGCTTGATCCCATATTTCTCATAAATACGCTTTTTTTCGCTTTCCCAGTTTGGCGGGAGCATGAATTCACGCAGGTTGAGTTTCTCTACCCTGTCAAGCAGCTTTTCGAGTTCGGCCGGTGTACTGACCGTGCCTTCGAGCCATTCGGCGACTCCATTGTGTATGTACTTTCCTTCAAAAACTTCGCCGATCCTTTTGACATACGGGAACTCGGCATCCGGTTCCGGAAGGGTTTCGGGGAGCAGCCTGCGTCCTACGATCTGTTCTGCTTTGTCGTTATACCGTTTATTCAGTTCAAGTCTTCTTTCACGCGGTGTATATCCCCATGGATTGCCTTCTTCTCCAAGTTCTGCAAAGACGCATTCCTCGCTCATCCTGATACCCAGGGCTACCTGGGGGGCTTCCGGGCTGAAACAGTTGCCCTTGTGCGCCAATTCATCGTCTTTCCAGAATTGCTCAAGATCGACATCCAACATGGCCGCGTCTTTTATGCTCATAGCTGTATCCCTCCTGCCAACATAATACCTGTTCATCCACGACCATACAATGGAACTATGGAAGTTTCTTTGTAATAATTAAGGGTAGTAATAATTAAGGGCAATGTTCATGGCATTATTCCAGGGGCACATCTTCAGGCCATTCGTAATCGGTGTTTTCTTCGGGTACATTTCCGGTGCTGCCGCCCGGTACATCTTCGTACCGTGAACTTCCGCCCTGGGCGTCATCAGCCGGCGTGTTGCCTTCCTGCCTGTCAAATGGCCACAGCCAGTCGACCAGATCGCCCAACGGATTACCGGATTCCGGCGTCTGCGGCGCGCCGTGGACTGTACAGTACTCGCCCGCAGGCAGTTCGTAAACGACATCTCTCGGCGCTTTCTCATTGGGCGTCTTAGGCGCATACGGAGTTTCACGCTGTATGAACACCCTCGTTTCGACCTTGTCGGCAGGGCAATAGGGCCCAGCCAGCAGATTGCGGCCCATGGTATCCTTGCTTTCAGTGCAGACCTGCGCCTGGACATGGACCGTGCAGACATCATCATTACGCGGCTCAGTGCCTTTTATGAAATATTCCGTTATCGTAGCGTTGCCCCTCGGATCGTGTTTACACAGATCCGTCGCCACTTTTCCGGAATAGATGCAGATCTGTTTCGTAACTATGTCTTCAGGCATTTCGCTGAATTCCTTCCGCGGAAGGTCTTCATGCACCTTCTTCATGACAGCGGCCCATATCTTGTGTGCCTGGTACATTTCCTCGGTTTTTACCGGTATCGGTTCGCCGCCGGAGTTGTCATAGCCGTACCATACCGCAGCGGCATAGTAGGGTGTGTAGCCGACCAGCCACTTGTCGATATTGCTCTGCGTGGTACCGGTCTTGGCAGCCACAGGCATGCCTATTATTTCTTCATTGATATTCGCAGCCGCCGTTCCGGAATAGGGATATGTTGACGTCTTGCCCTTGGTTACTTCTTTCAGCAGTTCGGTCATGATGAAAGCTGTCTCTTCGCTGTATACAATACTTGCTTCTTTTTTGGTCCTGTCGATGATGACCTTTCCGTTGCTGTCCTTTACAAGTGTAAATGTCGTAGGTTCATAATAAAGGCCCTGGTTTGCAAATGGCACATATGCAGCTGCCAGCTGCAGCGGATTGATGCCCTGTTCCCATCCGCCAAGGACCAGCGAGATATACTTTTCTTTTTCCCTGTTGATGCCGACTTTCTTAAGGTATTCTATGGAGCTGTCCGCACCCAGCATATCTCTCCACACTACTGCCGCAACGACATTGACAGAGTTCTTTATGGCGTTGCGTATGGTCGTCAGACCGTCATACCTGTTGTTGTAATTGGTCGGGTACGGCTTTTCAGGGTTTTTCTCTCCAAGCATGTAAACGGCTCTGTCGTCGACAACGGTAGCAGCTGTCGCCAGCTTCATATCTATGGCCGGACCGTAGACCACGATGGGCTTCGCGGTGGAGCCGGGCTGCCTTTTCATGAGCGAGGATGAAGCCCTGTTGAGAGTGTTGCTGGCTTCTTTCTTCCCGTAGCCTCCGTACAGAGCTTTTACCTGGCCGTTATGGACGTCTATTATTGCCATTGCTGCCTGCGGGTGTTCCATCTGTCTTTTGGCCGTTTCATTCACCAGCGGG
>DAOSCC010000109.1:0-7838 GCA_035361135.1 Clostridiales bacterium
GCCTATATCCATGGCAAACACGATGTCATCCGGAGCAATATCTTTAACAGCGGCTGGTGTTTCCGGGTTTTTGCCCTCCAGCCTGATCACTCTTCCGCCGCGTTTCTTATTTGCACTGTCTGTGGCTCTCATGCCGCTTTCCTTGTCCGGACTGGTGCCATGATACTTGCCTGCCACAGCTATATCACCTCTCACACATGCATATGGCGGACCCATTTCGCCTGATCCGCCTTTATAGGCTCAGCTGCATTGGTTTGATAACTAATATTAATTCGACAGTTAAAAGTTAAATCCTTCTGTCGAGTTGCCGATTTATTTATCGTACGCTGCCGCATAAAAGCAACAGGTCCGGACTCCTGCCATGGATGGGACTGGAGTCCATAGGTCCAATTTGTACTTTTCAACGCCTGTTCATGATAGTATACTGTTTATGTAAATAGATAACAAACGTATAATGCTTCAGCAGGAAAGGAGAACAAAAGTGCTGTCCCTTGCCATCCTCGATGACAACATAAAAGTCCTTGAACTGTATGAAGAGCTGATTCCCCAATGGTTTGCCAGGAATGGGATCAAAGGCCGCATCGTTACGGCCACCGGCGACTACACAGAGTTCCTTGAAGCAGTAAGGTCACGCTCCGTAAATGTATGTATCATCGACATCAATCTGCAGGCTGAGATAAGCGGCCTTTACATCGCCCAGAAAATAAGGCAGGAAAAACTTGATGTCGAGATCATTTTCTGCACGGGCATGCTGGAATACATGCATAAGGCATTTGACGTTAACGCTTACCATTATATAATTAAACCTATAGGCAAAAATCTTGAAAGATGTCTCGTAAAGCTGAACAAAGAGATGGAAGCCAGGCAGAACAGGAAAAATGTACTCGAACTGAAAACAAAAACGAACATATATTACATTGCCCGCAACTCAATATCGCATATCATAAGGAAAGGCAATAAATCCATAATCTACTCTTCCGGGAGTATATACGAAGTGTATGACAGTCTCGATTCACTCATTGAAAAGCTTGGCACGGACAAATTCATCAAATGCTGCAGATCCGAGATAATCAACAGGGACTTTATAAAACAAATAGACAAAATTAAAAGAAAAATTGTCCTGGTAAACGGATACGAAGGAAAGCTCAGCCGTCTCAAAACATTCCGTCTGTTGAAAGGAGCTTCTGACAATGAGGATTGAAACTTTAACTTTACTGATAAATATTTTTTCTGCATTTCTTGGAAGTCTCTATATCATCTATTTTCAATGCACCATATGCGGACTTATACTGACACGGATCGAAAAAGTCAGGTTTTCGATCACATTTGCGCTGCTGAACGGCGTCGTTTCATCCATAATGCATGTATCCATATACAAACCGTTAGTGCTTCTGTTCCTCAGCACGATTATTATCACGGTTTTGTTAAAAGCCACGGTTATACAGTCGTTCCTGTCATTCTCACTTTACATTATCGGACTGGCAGTGGGAAACTCGCTCGTGCCGCTCATGATAAGCATATTATCCCCAGACATGGCTGTTGAAGAAGTACTGGCCGATCCCATGCTGTCTCTTGGAGGAAATCTTTTTGCCAACTTCTTCGTATTTCTGCTGTTCCTTCTGATCAAACCCATAAAGGACTACACAAAAATGCTGAGCCAGGACAAGTTCCTGCTTGTACTCACTGCTGCTACGATCTTGGTCATATCTTCGACATTTGCAATGTACCTGTACACCAGGACCCTTAATATGGCAGCCTGTTTGATAATCGCATCAATAAGCATTTCCTACTGCGTTTTCATAATAATGATGTGGATCTCGGCGCTCAGAAGAGTGATCAAGGATGAAGACCTGAAACAGCAGAAATTTTACAACGAATCGCTCCGATCCACCCTGTTCGAACTCAGAAGGTTCAAACATGACTGGATCAATAATCTGACTGTTATCGACTCAATGCTCAAGATGAACAAAATCGACGAACTCAGGCAGTACGTCTCGGAACTTATCGGACATTGCTGGGCTCACACGAACACGCAGATCTATTCAGTCAAAAACGCCGCGCTGTTTGGCATCCTCTCATCAAAAATCAACCTTGCCTATGAAAAAGGCATATCGGTCAACATGTCTGTTACCGGTGAGCTTGAAAACATACCTGGAGTAAAGATATCTGATTTCTGCGAAATAATCGGGATCTTCATGGACAATGCCATCGAAGAAGCCGTTGTCACTGACAAGGTGATAAATGTAGATATGAGAGAAGGAAGCAACTTCATCGAGATGTCCATCTCAAACACCTGCACGAAACCTTTGGACATGCAGAAACTGGCAACTGACAGTTATTCAACAAAAGGCGAAGGCAGGGGCATGGGACTTGCAATAGCGAAAAAAATCATTTCCAAGTATAAAAATGTCCTCCATGTTACCACATATGAAGACAATATATTCACTCAAACGATCGAAATACTGAAAACAGGCAGAAAGGGGGAGTAATCCCCCCTTTTGCCCGGCATTATTCCATTTAGTCTTCCCTGATAAGTGCCTTCGGGCATTCCTTCTGGTAGAATGTCCAGAACCAGCATCCGTATGCGGAAACAGTGGATGCAACGAACACGCCTGCCATTGCGAGCAAGCATATAAGGACCTTGAAATAGTTCTTCTTCATGCAGACACCTCCTCTCTTCCATATTTGTTTCTCGATACCCTGTATGCCAAAGGCGTCATAAACACAGCCTGAAGGAAACACGAAAAGAGTATGATATTCGCCCATACGGCAGGAAGAAAGTACGAAGCCGTAAACAGACCTGTCAGCAATATGAAGCCTCCGATCCTAAGCTGTCTCCTCTGTTTTTTCGATTTGACAGGCTTTTGCGGAAGATCCGCCGGCGCATACAGATATGCCGTCAGATATGAAAATGGAGCTATTATCGGCAATAAGTACGCACGATCGATATTGCAATAAAGCGAAGCCGCAACGACGCCAAAAACAATCGCGGAATGTACGATCATACATCCAAGATGCGATTTAGCATGTATCCCTCCCAGCAGTGTCCGCTGTATTCCATATACGGCCACGGCGGCGGCAACATACGGAACTATCCTGAGGACAAGCGAAACAGCCAGGATGATGCTTATCTTGACTATCTCTGAGGCAGTCATATAAACGCCGTATTCTATGATTTCACGCTTTTCAGGGTCAACTCCGTCAAGAGTGGAATAGATCATATCTGTCACGTATTTGCTTATTTTATCGAACATCGGCATCACCTGTTAATATTATACATGATAATCATATGCTTCCTGAAGTATTTAATCGAATAATACTTTTTCTTTGGCGAAAACATATTTTTACGTTTCAGTACGATAAACTACTCTTTTTTGCCATATATACAGTATTTTTTTAACGAATCTTACGAACTTTTTATATAGTGGCGGGCAATACCGATGGAAATAATCATATATATTGACAAATAATACTTATGATGATATCTTATTTTCGACGAATCATAGATAATCGCAGAAATGCAATAATGTGAAGAGGTTATGGTATGTTATCCGAATTAGCTGAATGCACTGTGCTCATGTTGAAAGTGATACATGAGATGTACAGCACACAAAGGATAACTTATGAAGAATTTGTAACCCACACCAGGAAAAAGCTTCAGTTTTTATCAGAAAACATTTCACAGTTCGCGTCTGAAGCAGAAAGAGAAAACGCATATGACATTATCTGTAAGTGCAGCTCGATACTGTCGGGAGAAGAAAGCAGCTACCTGCAGTAAAACAGCTAAATGCCGCCTGCGTTTTATACCGTTCGCCCGTCCGAATATTCTCTTATAACCTTTAACACAGATTGCACTCCGCTGACATCGGTGCCTTTTTTCATTGACACCGTGAAACGTTCCGCGTTTCTCCAAAGATCATATATGGCATTTATCAGGGATCCGCCATCCAGTTCCTCTTCGGGCAAAACCATGCTGTATCCCTGCTTTTCAAAGGAAGCGGCATTTTGAATCTGGTCTCCGCGGCTGGCGGCTCTCGACAGCGGGATCAGCAGATTCGGCTTTTTCAGGGCAAGCAGTTCATACAGCACCGTAGCGCCTGCCCGCGATACGACCAGGTCTGCCAGTGCATAAAGGTGAGGCTGCTCTTCATTTACATACTCAAATTGCTTATAACCGTTTAAGTTATTCAATTCGTCCTTTACGTTGCCCTTCCCGCATATATGGCAAACGTTGAAATCCTTCAGCAGACTGTCCAGTATGCTTCTTACCGCATTGTTGATATTCTCTGACCCAAGGCTGCCTCCTATGACCATGATGACAGGCTTGGCATCAGCGAATCCGCATATTTCCCTGCCTTTCCGTCTGTCGCCTTCCAGCAGGCTCTGCCTTATCGGCATGCCCGTCCTTATGCCCTTTCCTTCCGGTATGTACCGTGCGGTTTCAGGGAAAGTATAGCATACAGCCCTGGCAAACGGCATCGAAAGCCTGTTGGTAAGCCCGGGCGTTATGTCGGACTCATGTATGATGACAGGGATCTTTCTCATCCAGGCAGCCCAGACCACAGGGCAGGATACAAAGCCCCCCTTGCTGAACAGCGCTGAAGGCCTCAGCCTGCCGAGCAGCGAATATGCCTGGAAGAACCCTGAAGCTACCCTGAAAACATCAGTGAGATTCTTAAGATCGAAATACCTGCGCAGCTTGCCTGCACTGATCCCATGGTAAGGTATCCCTTCCTTCATGATCAGTTCCTTTTCCATTCCGCTGCGCGAGCCTATGTAATGTATGCTGTAGCCTTCCTTTTTCAGATAGGGCAGCAGAGCGATATTGGGAGTCACATGGCCGGATGTTCCCCCACCGGTCATGACAAGTACCTTCTCTTCATCCATATCAATCAACTACCTCGTTCCTGCGCAAAACGCCATATCAATTCCTGACGGATCCTGGAACGCCCTCAGCCCAAAATAGGGCTGCACTGCGATCTCTCTCTATTATATATATCTATTTCTTTCTGCCTATTCGCCATGTATTCCTTCAAATATTCTATCCTTGACAGCCTTTCGATCATTTCATCGGTCAGAAACCCGATGCTGGTCACATCTATATTGACGCTGCGCTTGATCCTGCGTCCGCCCGAGGTTTTCATGCCCCTCCGGTTCTTGAAGGAATCGGAAACCTATGCCCAGGCCGCTGAAACACTCATCTATCCAGGCCTGCAACATGATCCCCCGACGTATATGATACCTGAGCCGAATCAAATTGTCAGGAGTTCTTCATTATGACGCTCTCTATCGCATCGGCGACATCCTCGCATGAATCGCAGCATTTTTCAAGATAATGGTATATCGTGTCCCATGCAGCCAGTTCCTTGTAGTTGTCGCATTCTACGTAAAGCTTCCTTGTCGCCTCCATGTACAGGGCGTCTCCATCTTCCTCCAGCCTGTTTACCTCCACTACCAGGTCGTGCAGCTTCGCCGATTTACGGAAATTGTAGAACTCGTCGAGAGCTGTTTTTAATGCGTTGCAGCATTTTACTATGACTTCTGTCATTTTCAGTGCATGCTCCGTTACCTTTCCGATATTGAACATGTACATCCGCATGAGCACGTCTTCTATCGTATCTGTAACCGTATCGATAGAGTCGGCCAGAGCCATGATGTCCTCGCGGTCTATTGGTGTAATGAATTCCCTGGCCAGTTTCTGGATCATCCTGTGCCTGGCCTGGTCCCCGCCGTGCTCTATTTCGTGCATCTCCTTCATTTTCCCGGGCAGTTGCTCTGCATTGTATTTATTCAATATCTCCTTGAGCAGGCCGGCTGCCTTGCAGGAATAGCCTACCAGTTCGACAAATGCATCAAAATAGGTTTGTCCTTTATTCCTTGACATATTCCGATCATCCTCATAAACCTTATTTTTTACTTCAGAATATCCTCATAAACAGTGCAGCCATCAAAAAACCTATCAGGCCGCAGCCAGGGAAAGTCAGTATCCATGCCATCATCATCTCTTTTACTACTCCCCAGTTGACCGAAGTTATCCTTTTAGCCGCACCCACACCCATGATAGCCGTCGTCTTCGTATGCGTGGTGCTGACAGGAAGTCCGAGGAAATTCGCGGTCAATAGGCTCACAGTCCCCATCATGTCTGCGGAAAAGCCCTGGTATGTTTCCAGCTTGACCATATCCATCCCGACCGATTTTATTATCCTCATGCCTCCGATCGAAGTGCCGAGCGCCATTATTGCAGAGCACAGGAATATCAGCCACAGGGGGATGGTGAAAATTGTTACGCCGGCCTGTCCCTGTGCAAGGAACACGCCGAGCATGAATACGCCCATGAACTTCTGACCGTCCTGCGCCCCGTGCATGAATGCCATACCCGCAGCAGCAGCTATCTGGGCATATTTGAAAAAAGAATATGTCTTCCTCCTGTTGAACCCCCTGAATATGAGTTCAACAAGCCTGACCACCAGCACTCCTCCGACGAATCCCATTGCGACAGAGAGTACGAGCCCGTAGATCACCTTGACCCATTCAGCGGGATTGATGCCGCCTATCCCGCGCTGAAGCGCTAAGGCGGCCCCGGAAATTCCTGCGATCAGCGCATGGCTTTCGCTGGTGGGGATGCCGAACCACCATGCGGCCGTCGCCCACAGGACGATGGCGACCATGGCGGCGCACAGCGCTACGAGCGCTTCATGGCTGTCTCCCCTGAAATCGACCATATTATAAATAGTTTCGGCAACTTTTGCGTTCACAAGTGAAAAAACAAGTACACCGAGAAAGTTGAAGACAGCAGCCATTACAATGGCTGGTCTCGGACTCATCGAACGTGTGGATATGCATGTGGCGATCGCATTGGGGGCGTCTGTCCATCCGTTTACCAGTATGACGCCCAATGTAAGAATTACGGTCACCATCAATGCCGGAGTCGTAACAAGTTTATTTAGGAAATCCGTCAATGTAACAGTCATCGACCATCAACTTTCCTGATTAAGATTATGTATATTTAATATGTACATTATCAAGCGTTTTTAGCATACCATGTTTTTTTTATCCGGACAATATCAGAAAGCGTAAATCATTCCGGAAAAAGCTTTTTTTGACGAAACAGGAAAAATAGCCGCAATTTTCGACGAAAATTTGGTTGTTTTAACGAAGGATGAATATTACGGCCTCTTTACTCTCCAGGATGCGGCTTTCAACAGCACTTAAACTGAAAACCTGCTTAATAGCAGGTTTTCATACGGTTCATGGTGGAGCTGATGGGATTTGAACCCACGACTTTCACAATGCGAATGTGACACTCTCCCTCTGAGTTACAGCCCCTCATATCATATTTGCAGTTCATATAACAATATACACCTTTACTGAAACCAGGTCAACAGCTTGCTGCAAAAACTAAATGTCAACCTTTATTTTTTATATGGTTGACAATCGGCTCAAAAGTATATATTCTAAGTATAAAGATCAAAAGACCCGGCGTATGTCAACGGTATCCTGCAAGAAGGGAACCTGCGGATTGTCCGGGCTCACCGAAACCAGGGCTGATTTTGCTGAAAGAAGGGGTTATTATGAAACTGACTGTAAAAGAATGTATAACTGTTGCATTATTCACAGCTTTAATGGTCGCCGGAGCGTACCTTCGCATTCCATTCCCTCTGCTGCCCGTAACCCTGCAGACTTTTATATGCGCCCTTTCCGGGCTGGTCCTCGGCGCAAGGCTGGGGGCATTGTCCATGACAGTCTACATGTGCCTTGGACTGGCCGGCCTTCCTATATTCGCAAGCGGCGGCGGGCCCGCATCGGCCGCAGACGCATCCCGGGCACCGTTGTGTCGC